>NZ_JANJPM010000037.1:0-19012 GCF_026222585.1 Staphylococcus sp. SUC_1.2
TTCAACTTTTAGAATATGTTCCTTCCCGGAACAAGATATAGGTGCAAGTCCTATCTTCCGCTCCATAATTGCTTCCATAGGGAAGTTTTTTATTTATATATATTAAGCCGGCGTGGCGGAATTGGCAGACGCGCGGGACTCAAAATCCCGTTCCTTTATTGGAGTGTCGGTTCGACCCCGACCGCCGGTATGTAATGGATTTAAAAGGATTAAGTAGAACACTCTACTTAATCCTTTTTTATTTGATATTTTTTTAACTACTTATTTTATATTGTATAAAATGAGATAATATAATATTATATAGCTAATATTTAAAAATGGAGGCTATTATGAGTAGAACTAGAATAAACTTAAAATATTTTTTTAGTAATATTCTTAATGCAGTTGGTGCAGGAGTAGTTATTGCATTACTTCCAAATGCACTTTTAGGAGAACTACTAAAATTATTTAAAGATCAACATCCAATATTAGAGCTTGTTTTTCAATTAGTGACAATTATTCAATCATTTATGGCATTTATTATTGGAATACTGGCAGCACATCAATTCAAATTTAGTGGTGCGGGTGCTAGTATGATAGGTATATCAGCAATGTTGGGCTCTGGAGCTATACAAATGAATGCCAATGGTATTGCATTAAAAGGAATTGGCGATATTATAAACGTAATTTTAGTTATTATTATCGCATGTGCTTTATATTTATTATTACAAGGAAAATTTGGTTCTTTAGAAATGATTATTTTACCTGTATTTATTCCAGTAGTCAGCGGATTAATTGGATTAACGACTTTGCCATATATACAAATTATCACAAAAAGTTTAGGACATGTGATTAATTCATTTACTGAATTTAATCCTTTAATCATGTCTATCTTAATAAGTGTGACATTTTCACTACTAATGGTTACGCCAATTTCTCTAGTTGCTATTGCTACAGCTATTAGTTTAAATGGGTTAGGTAGTGGTGCTGCTAACATGGGAATTGTTGCTGCATGCGTTACTTTTTTCTTTGGTTCTTTACGTGTCAATTCAGTTGGTGTCAATTTAGTTTTGTTTATTGGCGCTGCGAAGATGATGATTCCTGTTTATTTAAAACATTTAATCATTGCAATACCATTAACCATTAATGGTATTATTTCCGGTTTGTTAACATACTTCATTGGAATAAAAGGAACACCATTATCAGCTGGATTTGGTTATACAGGATTAGTTGGTCCAATTAATGCGTTTAATAGAATGCCGGGTGATTCAACATTTAATATTCTTCTATTAGCATTAGGTTATTTTATTGTTCCATTCATTAGTGCTTTTATTATTCATGAATTATGCAAAAAGTTTATACCATCATATAATGATAATATTTATAGATTTGAAATCACTCACCAATAATATTATTTTAAAGGTATTTAAGCATCTATAGTAATGTAGATGCTTTTTTTATTCGAATTTTTTATTGCATATTAATACTTTATTGTGTATAATAATTAAAAAGTTATAGGAGGTTGCTATATGAAATATATTTTTAAAACAATGATCATAGCAATCTTAATTAGTTTGACCTTTATAAATATAGAACCTATGGCTCACGCTGATCAAGATGCAAAATGGGAAAAAATTAAGGAAAGTGGAGAATTAAGGGTAGGATTATCAGCTGATTATGCACCATTTGAATTTGAAAAGACTGTAAAAGGTAAGAGTGAATACGCAGGTATAGATATCGATTTAGCTAAAAAAATTGCTAAAGATAATCACTTAAAATTAAAAATTGTGAATATGCAATTTGATAGTTTACTCGGTGCATTAAAAACGGGAAAAATTGATGTTATTATTTCTGGTATGACTTCAACACCAGAAAGAAAGAAAGAAGTTGATTTCTCAGATTCTTATACTAAAACGGGCAATGTAATGCTTATTAGAAAAAGCGATAAAAATAAATTTCATACATTAAAAGACTTTTCTAATAAAAAAGTTGCAGCACAAAAAGGGACTGAACAAGAAAAAATTGCGCAACAAGAAATAGAGAATGCAGACATTAGTTCATTAAATCGTCTACCAGATGCTATTCTTGCAGTTAAAAGTAATAAGGTAGAAGGGTTGGTAATAGAAAAACCTGTTGCTGAAGCATATGTAAAACAAAATAACAGCTTAATGATAGCTAATGTGAATTTTAATGAAGAAAAGAAAGATAATGTCATAGCTGTGCCAAAAAATTCACCTATTCTTTTAGCGAATGTCAATAAATCTATTAAGGAAGTCAATGACCAACATTTAATTAGCAAATACATGGACAAAGCTTCTAAAGATATGCAAGACGATAGTAGCTTTTTTGATAAGTATGGTGCATTTTTTATCAAAGGACTTAAAAATACAATTTTAATATCAATGATTGGTGTAGTATTAGGAGCAGTATTAGGAGCTTTAATTGCTTTAGCTAAATTGAGTAAGTTTAAATTGCTTTCATGGATTGCCTCTATTTACATAGAATTTTTAAGAGGAACACCGATGTTAGTTCAAGTATTTTTAGTTTTCTTTGGAACGACAGCTGTTCTAGGTTTAGACGTTTCAGCATTAGTATGTGGTACTATCGCACTAGTTATTAATTCTTCTGCTTATATTGCAGAAATAGTTAGAGCTGGAATTAATGCTGTTGATAAAGGGCAAACAGAGGCAGCGCAATGTTTAGGATTAAATTATTCTAAAACAATGAGATATATCATTTTACCCCAAGCAATTAAAAATATTTTACCAGCGTTAGGTAATGAATTTGTAACACTAATTAAAGAATCATCTATTGTTTCTACTATAGGAGTAGGAGAAATTATGTTTAACGCTCAGGTTGTACAAGGTATTTCATTTGATCCTTTTACACCGTTAATTATCGCTGCGATAATGTACTTTGTTTTAACATTTACATTATCTAGAGGTATGAGTTTAATCGAAGGGAGAATGAAAGCCAGTGATTAAAGTTCAAAATTTAAATAAGTCATTTAATAAAAATGAAGTACTCAAAGATATAAATTTAGAAATTAATAAAGGAGAAGTTGTAGCAATTATAGGACCATCAGGAAGTGGTAAAAGTACATTATTAAGATGTATGAATTTATTAGAAACACCATCAAATGGAAAAGTGATTTTTGAAGGAAAAGAATTAACACATAAAAATATAAATTTAAGTGAATTACGTCAAAAAATGGGAATGGTATTTCAAAATTTCAATTTATTTCCTCACAAAACAGTATTAGAAAATGTCATTTTAGCACCTAAGTTGTTAAAAAAAGTTGATTTAAAAAAACTAGAAATTGAAGGTAAAGCACTTCTAAAAAAAGTAGGACTTGAAGAGAAAGCTAACGCATATCCTTCTCAACTCTCTGGCGGACAAAAACAAAGGGTAGCAATAGCAAGAGCTTTAGCTATGCATCCTGATGTCATATTATTTGATGAGCCAACATCAGCACTTGATCCTGAAGTTGTTTATGAAGTACTTAAAGTTATGAAAGATTTAGCTAAAGAGGGTATGACAATGGTGGTTGTAACTCATGAAATGGGTTTTGCTAAAGATGTTGGTGATAAAGTAATATTTATGGCAGATGGATATGTCGTTGAAAGTGAAACACCTGATCAATTATTTAATCATCCCAAACATGAAAGAACTAAAAACTTTTTGGCGAAAGTATTATAGCATGTTGTATATGAAGACTGATAAAACATTTATAAGGTTTTATATCTAAAAAGTAATAAAAGTTAATTAAGAAAAGAAGATAGAATTTATTCTGAATTATAAATATAGACTTTCTTTATAACATTCTCAAAGTTAAAGAATCTGAGATACTTTAAAGTATATCTCAGATTCTTTTTTATTTATAAAAATATTTAATATCATAAAAAATTAAGATTATGTTAAAATGTTCTATGGACTTTTTTATAGGAGGCAAGAGTGTTGATGAACCATCAACTTAAACAGGAAATCATTGACTATGCGTATTCCATTGGTATAGATAGTATTGGTTTTACTACTGCTGATCCTTTCGATGAACTGAAACAAAAGTTAGTAGATTATCATGAAAAAGGTTATGCATCAGGTTTTGAAGAATCAGATATTGCGTTACGAACAGAACCTAAATTATCTTTACCCACAGCGCGTTCTATTATAGCTATTGCTGTTGGTTATCCAAATAAGCTAAAGGGAGCGCCAAAAAGTGTAAAAGGCGATAGAAGAGGAATGTTTGCGAGAGCCTCTTGGGGTCAAGATTATCATTCAATTATGAAAAAAAGATTAGACAAATTAAGTGAATTTATTCAATCTAAGGTTCCTGATGTCGAAATAAAAAGCATGGTTGACACTGGAGTACTTTCAGATCGCGCTGTAGCTGAAAGAGCAGGATTAGGATTCGTTGGTAGAAATGGATTTGTTATTAATCCAAAACTAGGAACTTGGACATATTTAGGAGAAATGTTAGTTAGTATTCCTTTTGAACCGGATGATCCTATATTAGACAGTTGTGGAGATTGTACAATTTGTGTAGATAGATGTCCAACGGGTGCTTTAGTAGGGAATGGTCAACTGAATTCTCAAAAATGTATCAGCTTTTTAACTCAAACTAAAGGATATTTAAAAGATGAGTATCGATATAAAATTGGTAATCGTCTTTATGGTTGTGATACTTGTCAACAAGTTTGTCCGAAAAATAGAGGCATTAATACAACTCACGAAGATATTATTTTAGAACCAGAAATATTAAAGCCACGTTTAGTTCCATTGTTACAAATGAGTAATAAAGAATTTAAAAATACTTATGGTCATTTGGCAGGAGCATGGAGAGGTAAGAAACCTATACAGCGGAATGCAATTATTGCACTTGCACATTTTGGTGAAGAAACGGCTATTCCTGAATTAAAGGAAGTGGCATTGAATGATCCAAGACCCATGATAAGAGGAACAGCATATTGGGCTATTGGCCAAATACTAGGCGATGATGCAAGAACATTTATTTATGAGCATTTTGATAATGAGATTGAAGAAGTTCAAGTTGAAATGAGAAAAGGACTAGAAATGAGGAAATAAAAATGACAAACCATATTGTGTTATTCCAACCAGAAATACCTGCAAACACTGGGAATATTGCACGTACATGCGCAGGTACCAATACACACTTGCATTTAATTAAACCATTAGGCTTTAGTACAGATGACAAGATGCTAAAACGAGCTGGATTAGATTATTGGGAACATGTTAATATCACTTATCATGAAAATATTGAATCATTTTTCGAAGTGACAAATGGTAAATATTATTTACTTACTAAATTTGGTAAACAAACTTATAGTGATTTTGATTTTTCAAATACTGAAATAGAAAATTATTTTATTTTTGGTAGAGAAACGACAGGTTTACCAGATTGGGTGAAAGAGAAGTATGCAGATACTGCTTTAAGAATTCCTATGAGTGATCATATTCGCTCTTTAAATTTATCTAATACTGCTGCTTTATTGATTTATGAAGCATTGCGACAACAAAATTTCCCAGGATTAAAGTAGAATTTAAAATTAATTACTATAATAGAATAAAAAATGTTATATTTATTAATGAATTATTATAAAAATTTTAAAATAGTTTGATGCCCCCTTAAATAGGGTAACTTAGTAAATAAATGAATTATTTTAGTTGAACTTTACATTTAGAGGAGTGTAATTATTATGGCAATGAATTTTAAAGTATTTGAAGATAAACAACATGCAGCAGATTATGCTGGAGATATTATTAGAAAACAATTTAACAATAACCCAACTACCATTGCTGGATTCCATTTAAACAAGGATTCTGCACCTGTATTAGATGAACTAAAAAAGTCAGTTGATCGTAACGCTGTAGATTTTAGTCAAATTAATATTCTTGATTATGATGATAATCATTCGTTCTATGAAGCTTTAGGTGTACCTTCTGAGCAAGTATATTCTATTAGTCTTGATGATGATGCCGAATCATTAATCAATGATAGAATTAAAACAAAAGAAAATAAAGGGAAACTGACTTTACAAGTTGTTTCAATTGATAACACTGGACATTTAGATGTTAATATTCGTCAAGGTTTGATGAAGGCACGTGAAATTATCTTAGTTGTAACTGGTGCTGAAAAAAGTGAAGTTATCAAACGATTATATGAAGAAAATGGTAAATCAAATTTTTTACCAGCTGATTTAAAAGTACATCGTATGGTAACTGTTGTTTTAGACAGAGCTGCTGCTGATGGATTACCAGAAGATGTTAAAGAATACTTCACAGCGAGATTTGCATAATATTTAATTTTATTGTGAGGTTATTTTTATGAGTAAAGATAGTAAACGTAATTATCATGAAGACGAAAATGCAATGGTTCAAAATATGGATGATTTAGAAGCATTAGGAAAAGAAATGGAACAGATTTCTGAAGAAAATGATGAAGATAAATATAATCAAACACATGATTCAGAAGCGCGTTCAGATTTAAATTAATATATTTTAGCATTTTAATTAATTGTTTCGATAGATTAATTAAAATGCTTTTTTTATGAAATACAACTTATGATACAATATATTTTAATGAAAATGAAGGAGATAAAAATATGTTACATAAGTATTGGCTACCTTTAACAATTATTACAATCATTGTTAGTTTAATTTCTATTAAAGGTTTTCCCATTGCTCTAGGAGCACTCTATCTACCAGTGTTATTTAAAGTGATTCAATTACAATTGAATTTATCAAAGGATTTAATAGATAATGCAACTGCTCATCCATTCATTAAGAGTAATCAAAAAGGAATTATGATTAGTGTTATATGTATATTAATTGTAACAGGAATCTTGGCATATACACTTAATGATTTTTATCGAAGTTTAGGTGGGGTTTTAGGTATGTTAGTAAAGATAAGTCCTGTTACGCTTGTCATAAGCGCTATTTTGTATATAATAAGTGCTATTTCAGTTGTAAAAGCAGTAAAATATAAATATGAATAAGATTTATTCTTAAACACGTGAAGTAATACAACTTCATGTGTTTTATTTTTTATAAATGAAACCGCTTTATATTCGAATTGCTACATTAATTTTATTAATGATATACTATTACTAAATCATAAATAAGGGGGATTATTGAATGTCTGTAAGAATTGAACATGATACGTTTGGTGAAATTGAAGTACCATCTGATAAATATTGGGGCGCACAAACTGAAAGAAGTAAGCGTAACTTTCCAGTAGGTAAAGAACATATGCCTATTGAGGTGATTTATGGTTTTGCTCAGTTAAAAAGAGGTGCCGCGCTTGCTAATCATGAATTAGGAAAATTAAGTGATACTAAGAAAGATGCTATCATTTATGCTTGTGATTTAATTTTAAATGGAGAACTTGATGGTCATTTTCCTTTAGTTGTATGGCAAACTGGAAGCGGTACTCAAAGTAATATGAATGTAAACGAAGTCGTAAGTTATGTGGCTAATGAGTACTTAAAAGAACATAATAGCGATGAATCAATTCATCCCAATGATGATGTTAATAAATCTCAAAGTTCGAATGATACATTCCCAACAGCGATGCATGTTGCTTTATACCATGAAATTGAAACGAAATTAGAACCTGCTTTAAAACATTTACGAGACACGTTTAAAGAAAAAGAAAACCAATATCAATCAATTATTAAAATTGGTAGAACTCACTTACAAGATGCTACTCCAATTCGATTAGGACAAGAAATTAGTGGATGGCGTTATATGCTAGATAAATGTGAACAATTATTGGCTGAATCTAAACAACATATTTTAAATTTAGCTATTGGTGGAACAGCAGTTGGAACAGGAATTAATGCACATCCAGAATTTGGAGATAAAGTAGCTAAATATATCTCAGAACATACTGGCTATGCATTTGTTTCATCTGAAAATAAATTTCATGCTTTAACTTCACATGATGAAGTGGTGCAACTTCATGGAACACTAAAAGCATTGGCAGCAGACTTAATGAAAATAGCAAATGATATAAGATGGCTTGCTTCAGGACCTAGAGCCGGACTTGCAGAAATTTCGATTCCAGAAAATGAACCAGGTTCATCAATTATGCCAGGCAAAGTTAATCCAACACAATGTGAAATGCTAACAATGGTTGCAGTACAAGTGATAGGAAATGATACGACAGTAGGTATAGCGAGTTCTCAAGGTAATTTTGAACTTAATGTATTTAAACCTGTGATTCTTCATAATACATTGCAATCTATTTACTTATTAGCTGATGGAATGGAAACATTTAATGAAAATTGTGCTATAGGTATTGAACCAATTGAAGAAAATATCAATCATTATTTAAATCAATCATTAATGCTTGTAACTGCACTAAATCCTCATATTGGATATGAAAAAGCGGCTCAAATAGCTAAAAAAGCTCATAAGGAAGGTTTAACACTTAAAGAATCAGCAATTAATTCTGGCTACGTTACAGAAGAACAATTCGAGGAATGGATTAAACCAGAAGATATGGTCGATCCTCATTAAAATAACATTACCAATTGAAATGCTCCTTTTAAAGATAATGCTTTGATCTGCGTTATCTAAAAGGAGCATTTTTAAAATTTATTCATCATCTAAACTTACAGAAATCAATTCTTGAGTAAGTGGATGAGTGAATTCTATCTTATAACTATTCAATTCTAATTGACGTAAGGTAGCATCTCCATATAATGGATCACCTATGACAGGATGACCAATTTCTGCTAAATGTACACGTATTTGATGAGTACGTCCTGTATCTAATTTTATTTCCAATTGACAAATGCCTTCTTTAATCATTTTTGATGTTAAGATATGAGTGATAGCTCGTTGCCCGGTATTAGAAATACGACGCTTATTGGGATGAAATTTATCTTTACCGATTGGCATATCAATTGTTTGTGGTTTTAGAGGTAGTAATGCTTTTACATTTGCACGATAAATACGTGTAATTTGATTCTCTTCAAGCATTCTATCTAGTATTTTTTTCATTAAAGGATTTTTAGCAACAATTAATAACCCCACAGTTTCTTGGTCTAGACGATGAATCGGTTCAACGTAGTCGCTATCCATGGTATAGATAACATGGTTCATTAGTGTATTGCTTTCTTTTAAATCATTTGGATGAGTTTTAACCCCTTTAGGTTTTACCACAATCGCTAAATCGTTATCTTCATATGCAATCTGTGCGTAACGATAACTTGGTAAATAATTACTTTTTTCTTTAGGGGTAGGAATATAAACAACATCATTTGTGACAACTTTATCTGTCAATTTACTAGATTGTTGATTAATCGTGATATCTTTAGACATATTTAATTGGTGTAAATCTTTTTTTGGTAGTGTTAACTTTTGAAAAATTTCACGTAACGTATAATTATTGAAAGTTTCAGGTACAATGAATTTCATAATATCCTCCTATTATATTCTGTTTAATCATATCATAATTTACAATGATAATTATAAATCTTTTCATTAGTCTATTTTTAAATTTAAAAAATGAACGATATAATAATAAATGCAAAATAACAAAATGGGGCGAAAATATGGAGAAACCGACACGTTTAGCATTATTAAAAGAAATTGCTGAATATCTAAATGAAGAAACTGAATTATATAATATGATGAATAAAGCATTGGATTATTTAATCAATGGCAGCAATTTTACAACAGGTTGGATTTTTTTTATCAATAAAAAAGGTGAACAAGAACTTGTAGCTAGCACTGACTTACCTCATTCATTAAAAAGTAATAATTGTAAGTATTTAAACAATGGTACGTGTTGGTGTGTCAATGCTTATCATCATAAAAATTTAACAAAAGCATCTAATATTATAAATTGTTCAAGAATCAATTTAGCTAACCAAGAAAGTCAAAAAGATGATTATCTTATTACGCATCATGCGACAGTACCACTTAGATCAGGAGATGAACAGTATGGATTATTAAATGTCGCGACACCTCATACTGTAGTATATAGTCAAGATGATTTAGAGTTATTAGAATCAGTAGCTTTACAAATAGGTTCTGCAATTAAACGTATATACTTAACAGACCAAGAAAAAGAAGCAGCACGCACAAGTGAACGAAATCGACTAGCACGTGATTTACATGATTCAGTTAACCAAATGCTTTTTTCATTAAAACTAACAGCTCATGCTGCACATGATATCACAGAGGATAGAACAGCTAAAAAAGCATTTAAGTTGATTGAAGATACAAGTCAAAACGCAGTAAATGAAATGCGTGCGTTAATTTGGCAACTTAAGCCAATTGGTTTAGAACATGGATTAGTGAATGCGATTGAACATTATGCGAATATGTTAGATTTAAAATTAAACATCGAAGTAAGAGGATTGATTAAATTATCCAATTTAGTTGAAGAAAATGTGTATCGAATGATTCAAGAAGCTCTAAATAATACGAAGAAACATGCACAAACGAATCATGTATCTATTAACATTCAACAAAATGAACATCAATTATATATTAAAATTTATGATGATGGAAAAGGATTTAATGTGCGTGATGACTTAAATCAAACGACGCATGGTCTAAAAAATATAAAACAACGTATTCATAGTTTAGATGGAGAATTTAACATACAATCAGATAAACTAATGGGGACAACTATTTATCTTAATATTCCAATTTAAAGTAGGTGATAAATTTGGCAAGTATCGTTTTAATCGATGATCATCACATCGTTAGACAAGGACTAGAATTTCTAATTTCAACAGTTGAGGGTTTAGATATACAAGCAAGTTTTTCAGATGGTGAAGCATTTATTAAATATTTAAATGAGAATAATATTCCTGATTTAGTATTATTAGATTTAGTTATGCCTAATATGAATGGTATCGAAGTGACGCATTATATAAAAACATATTACCCTTACATAAAAGTGTTAGTGCTTACAAGTTATGTGGATGATGAATATGTTATGTCTGCCATTAATGAAGGTGCTGATGGTTATGAAATTAAAGATGTTGAACCACAAAAGCTGATTGCTACTATTACTAAAGTATTAAATAATGAGAAAATAATACATCCAAAAGCTAAAAATGTAATTGATGCAATGCATGAAAAACCACACTTTAATAATAAATTATCTAAAAGAGAGATGGAAGTATTAAAAGAAATGGTGAAAGGTAAGACAAATAAAGACATTGCAAAAAGTTTATTTGTATCTGAGAAAACAGTTAAGACACATGTCAGTCATATATTTAATAAATTGCAAGTTTCAGATTGGACACAAGCTGCTATATATGCTATTGAAAATAAATTAATATAAATTGAATAGGTCTATTAGAAATAAAAACGGTATTTTTAAAATAGGATAATAATAAATAAATGACTTATATTATTAGTTTAATTATTTTGATAATTTTGCCATTTATAAAATTATACGTAAAAACAAAAATTTCTCTTTTCATTTTATTGAAAATATATTAAGATGTAATTTGTGTTTCAAGAAATGTGTATTATTGCAATTTCTTGCGTCCGGATAAAATAACTCCTATTAGAAAGGTAGAGAAGAGTAATGGATAGACAGAGTTTTACAGATTTAATTCAAACAAAATTTAAAATGGTGCGTATTGAAGCAGGATACACACAAGATACTATGGCACAAACAATAGGTCTTTCTAAAAAAACACTTGTTCAAATCGAAAAAGAACGGGTATTACCAAACTGGACAACTTGTGTATCAATTTGTGCTTTATTTAGAGATTCAGATGTTTTAAATAACACATTTGGTTGTGATCCATTAGAAATTGTACAAACAATTTCAAGAAACCATTGTGCATATCCTAATCATTCTACAACAAGTGATATTTATTGGAATACAATGGAAACTCGTAATGGATTTATTTTACAAAGTAATAAAGTAAGTAATATCTATAGAGTGCTTAATCCTGAAAAACAACCTATTTTTGGAACATCTAAATTAAGAGAAGCAGAAACTTACTTTAATAGAAATGCTAAAGAAGAATTAATGCACGTTTAATTTTAATATAAATAAGATATAGTGATAGAAGAGTTGACCTTCAACTGAATCACTATTTTCAATTAATAATGAATTCACTGTAATTTTGCGATGAATTCATTATTTTTTTATTTCAAAAATTTGTAAATATAAATGTACATTGAACAATTAAGTTATGAAGTTTACATTTGTCATGGTATAATTTTGCTATTGCTTATATAAAAATTAAGGAGTTATTTAAATGCAAGCAGTATTAGTAGTCATCTTTATGATAGTAATAGGAGCAATCATTGGCGGTGTCACGAATGTTATAGCTATTAGAATGTTGTTTCACCCCTATAAAGCGCATTATATATTTAATATGCGAATTCCATTTACACCTGGTTTAATACCTAAAAGAAGAGATGAAATTGCAACAAAGATAGGACAAGTGATTGAAGAACATCTCATTACAGAAACATTGATTCACAACAAACTAAATGAAACAAAAACTAAAGAAACGATTAATAAATTAGTTAAGGAGCAAATAGCAAAATTAAAAAGTGATCAAGCTACAATTCGTTACTTTGCTGAGAAATTTGATATTAAAATTGATTACTTAGTCAATGAGAAATTAGAAGATACAATTTCACACAAGCTATTAGCTTTTTATAATGATCATCGAAATGAAGAAGTGATTAAGTTACTACCAAAAGAAACTAAGCGAATGATTGATAAGAAAGTCGAGCCATTAGGAGATTTATTATGCGAAAGAGCACGTGTTTATTTGTCCTCTGATAAAGGCGCTCGTGATATTTATGACATGCTTGATACATTTTTTAATGAAAAAGGTAAAATCGTTGGATTACTACAAATGTTTATGACAAAAGAAAGTATTGCAGATAGAATCCAACATGAATTGATTCGTTTAACCAATCATCCTAAAGCAAAACGTATTGTAAACCAAGTGATTGATAATGAATATGAGACGCTGAAACGACAATCACTTAAGAAAATCATTGATGAGGCTCAATTTTCAAAACTATCAGACTCAGTTACATTACTTATTACTTCATATTTAAATTTAAATGAAAAAATAGATAAACCACTTAATCAACTATCACCAAGATTAATGCAATATTTAGAGACAACGTTATCAGATAAAGTTACACAACTTATTATTAGTCAAGCATCCAAACATCTCTCAACTATAATGCAAAAAATTAATCTACGTAAATTAGTAGAAGATCAAATCAATACATTTGATTTAGATTACATTGAAAAGTTGATTATTGAAATTGCTAATAAAGAATTAAAATTAATTACCTTATTAGGATTTATATTAGGTGGTATTATTGGCCTTTTCCAAGGTTTAATCGCAATTTTTGTATAACTAATCATAATATGTTATGGTATTAAAGAGTTGTCAAAACATCATTATTACACGAAGGAGTGCAATTTAAAATGGCAGTAAATTTATATGATCATGCAAATCAACTAGAACAAGCATTAAGAGATAGTGATGAATACAAAGCTATTAAAGATGCTTTCGCTAAAGTTAAAGAAAATGAAGAATCTAAAAAATTATTCGATGAGTTCCGTGAAACTCAAATGAATTTCCAACAAAAACAAATGCAAGGTCAAGAAATTCCTGAAGAAGAATTAGCTAAAGCTCAAGAACAAGCTCAAGCTATTGAAAAAGATGAAAATATTTCACAATTAATGCAAGCAGAACAAAAAATGAGTCAAGTTTTCCAAGAAATTAATCAAATTATTGTAAAACCTTTAGACGAAATTTACGTTGACTAATTAATAATTTAAGTAATGGATACTACGCGATTTTTTCATAAAATTGCGTAGTTTTTTTATGTCAAAGTTCATCGACCCATATTCATAAGATATGGTAAAATATAGTAATACAAAAAGATACCTTATCAAACATTTAAGGAGCTTAAATTAATGGTTAAATTTATTCACTGTGCAGATTTGCATCTTGATAGCCCTTTTAAATCTAAACAACAATTATCGACAAGTATTTTCGAAGATGTACAAAAAAGTGCCTATGAGAGCTTTAAAAAAATTGTAGATGTAGCATTAAAAGAAGATGTTGATTTTATGTTAATTGTAGGAGATTTATTTGATAGTGAAAATCGCACATTACGTGCTGAAATTTTTTTAAAAGAGCAATTTAAACGTCTAGAAAAAGAACAAATATTTGTATACATATGTCATGGGAATCATGATCCTTTAACAACTAGAATTACAGATAATTGGCCTAATAATGTATCAGTATTTTCAAATCGTGTTGAAACCTATCAAGCGATTACCAAAGCTGGAGAACAAATTTATATTCATGGTTTTAGTTATCAAAACAATACAAGTTATGAAAATAAAATTGATGAATATCCATCTAGTCAAGGAAATAATGGTATACATATAGGAATGCTTCATGGAACTTATAGTAAATCTAACATAAAACAGCGTTATACTGAATTTATGTTAGAAGATCTTAATCATAAACTGTATCATTATTGGGCACTCGGTCACATTCATCAACGTCAAGAACTAAGTGATATGCCGCCTATTCATTATTCAGGTAACATTCAAGGTCGTCACTTTGGTGAATTAGGAACTAAAGGTTGTTTGCTTGTAGAAGGGGATCATCTACATCTTGAAACAACTTTTATCCCAACTCAGTTTATACGTTTTGAAGAAGCTACAATTAAGACTGATAAAATTTCAAAACAAGGTATCTATGAGGAAATTCAAAAGTTTAAGAAACAAGTTCGTGAACAAGGTAAAGCATTTTATAGATTGACGATTAATATAGATAATGACAAAATTTTATCAACACAAGATATTCTTCAAATAAGAGAAATGATTAGTGAATATGAAGAAAATGAACATGATTTTATTGTCATTGAAGATATGATTCTTAATTATATACAGAATGAAGAAACACCTCTTATAAATGAATTTTCTAATGAACTCATAAACGATGACAAAGTGTTTGAAGAGGCAATGACAGATTTATATTTAAATCCAAGAGCTTCAAAATATTTAGAAGACTACACCACTTTCAATAAGGCAAAACTCATTCATCGAGCTGAGAAAATATTGAAAGCAGATATGAGAGGTGAAGAAATTGATTATTAAATCACTTGAAATATACGGTTATGGTCAATTCGTACAACGTAAGATTGAATTAAATCAGACTTTTACCGAAATTTATGGGGAAAATGAAGCAGGTAAATCAACCATACAATCATTTATTCATTCAATTTTATTTGGTTTTCCCACAAAGAAAGAAAAAGAACCGCGTTTAGAACCTAGATTGGGAAATCAGTATGGAGGCAAGCTAACGCTTATTTTAGATGATAAATCTGAAATTGAAGTTGAGCGTGTAAAAGGTAGTGCTCAAGGTGATGTAAAAGTTTATTTAGAAAATGGATTGATAAGAGATGAAGCATGGCTTAAGAAGAAATTAAACTATATTTCAAAAAAGACATATCAAGGAATATTTTCATTTAATGTACTTGGTTTACAAGATATACATCGAAATTTAGATGAACAACAATTACAAAGCTATTTATTAGAAGCAGGTGCTTTAGGATCTTCTGAATTTACATCTATGGGGCAAATTGTTAATCAGAAAAAAACTACGCTTTATAAAAAAGCTGGAAAGAACCCAATTCTAAATCAACAAATTGAAGAACTAAAACAATTAGAAGCACAAATAAGAGATGAAGAAACCAAATTAGACGAATATCAACGTCTTATAGATGAAAAAGATAAATCAGAACGCCATCTTTCTCATTTAAAAGAAAATCTTAAGCAATTATCAAAAATGCATGAAAATAAGCAAAAGCAGTTAGGACTTCATGCTCATGCGCAAGAATGGAAATCGCTTGAGCATCATTTAAATATCGAACCGTTGAAATTCCCAGAGCAAGGTATTGAACGATATGAAACTGCATTAAAATATAAACAATCACTTGATCGAGATATAGGATTAAGGGATGAGAAGATAAGACAACTAGAAAATGAATTTAATTTAATTCAGATGCCTGATGATAGAACTGTGAGTGATATGTATCATCTTTATCAACAAGAGAGTGATATCAAGCAATCTGAATTAAAAGCTAAGGCTTTAAAAAAGGAAATAGAAACTTTCGAACGTTCTCAGCAAACATTAAAAGATGATATCGGTTGGAATGAAGTTTATCATGAAGCGGATACTTCTGAAACAATGAAAGATTATATAAGTGAAAAAATTAAAAATCATAATCACCAATTAAATCAAAAGCAACAAGTTGAACGTATGATTGGTGAGCATAATATTGAAAAAAAGGAAATTGAAAAGGAAATTAAGTTATTAGAAAGTGAACTAGTTTCTGAAACAGCACTTGAAAAGAAAAAAGAATATAATCAGCAAAAAATAGAATTACATGAAAAAGAAAGTTTATACTCAAAATTAAAAGCTTCCTTTGAATCAGAAAAAGAAAGAAAACAAAAGCAATATCAATGGTTGAAAATCAGCTTTATCATTTTGGCTTTGATGAGTGCTGGTTTGACTATTTTTGCATTTATTACAACTAGTATCACTTTTAGTATTATTTTTGCAATTCTCACTGTGATATTTTTAGTAGGTTTATTCTTTAGTAAAAATAAAGATATTGATTATAGTGAAACAATTAGTGAGGAAATTAGTGATTTAGAACAACAACTTAAAGCACTCGAAGATAAATACGATTTAGATTTTAATCTAGATGATCAGTACCAATTGCGTGAACGTTGGAATAATGCTAATAATACTAAATCAGTACTTTCTAATAAACTTAATCATCAACATTCGATTTTATCAGATATTCAGTCTTCAATTGATGCATTAACACAGGATATTTCTGAAATCAAACAAGACATTAAAGTATCTGATAAAATGTCAGATGAACGTTTAGTAGATAGTTTGAAAACAATGAATCAACTTAAAGTTAATGATAAACAACATAATAAATTATTATTAGAGAACATAGAGTTAAATCAAAATTTAATTAACTTCTATGAGCATGCTCAAGATGTTACTAAAGATAGTTTCGACGAGTTTAATAAAATTTCATTATTTAATGATTTGAAAGGTTGGATTTCTCAGTATGAAAGTAAAAAAGAAAAGAAATCTCAATTGCAAAATCAATTAACCCTATTAAGTAAAGAATTAAAACAGTTAGAAAGTCGTTTGGATGAAAATAAAACGACTATAAACGAGTTGTTTAAATATATTGAAGTTCAAAATGAAGAGCAGTATTATCAACATTACGAAGCTTATCAACGTTATCAACAACAACTATCACGATTCAATGATTTATCTACCTATTTGAGTAATCACGAATTCTCTTATGAAGATAGTTCTGTTTTAAGTGAAAAAACAACTGCTCAATTAGAAGAAGAAGATCAAATGTTAGCTCAACAAGTTGATGATTATAATGATAAATATTTGGAGAAACAAACTGAAGTGAGTGAACTTTCTGCACGTATTAATCAAATGGAAACAGATAAAACACTATCTCAATTGCGTCATCAATATTATAATTTAAAAAATAGAATGAATGATATTGCTAAAGATTGGGCGAGCTTAAGTTATCTTGAGACACTAATTAATGAGCACATTAAACAAATTAAAGATAAACGACTACCATATGTGATAGATGAAGCCATTAATATTTTCAAAACATTAACTGATGGTAAATATAATCTAATTACTTATGAAAATGATTCAATTAAAGTTAAACATCGAAATGGACAAATGTATCATCCACTTGAATTAAGTCAATCAACGAAAGAGTTGCTATATATTTCATTGAGACTTAGTTTAATTAAGGTGTTGAAACCATATTATCCATTCCCAATTATCATTGATGATGCATTCGTACATTTTGATAAACAAAGAAAATCAATGATGTTAAACTATTTAAGAGAATTATCTCAAGAACATCAAGTATTGTACTTTACTTGTACAAAAGATACTACGATTCCTTCTCGAGAAATGCTGATATTAAATAAAAAAGAGGAAGGCGGGAAACGATGAGAAACGTAGAAAAATTAAATCCTGGTGATTCGGTGGAGAATTTTTTCTTAATCCACAGAGCGACACAAGGTGTAACAGCACAAGGTAAAGACTATATGACATTATATCTTCAAGATAAAAGTGGAGATATTGAAGCTAAACTATGGACTGTCACAAAAGATGATATGAAAATCCTTAAACCAGAAATAATTGTATGGGTAAAAGGGGATGTTATTAACTATCGTGGCCGTAAACAAATGAAAGTCAATCAATTTCGATTAGCAACAGCAGAAGATGGAGTGAAAACTCAAGACTTTGTAGATGGTGCGCCACTTTCACCTAACGAAATTCAAGATGAGTTATCACATTTTATCTTAGAAATTGAAAATGCACATTTACAACGTATTACACGTCATTTATTAAAAAAATATCAAGATAAATTCTTTACTTATCCTGCAGCAAGTTCTCATCATCATAACTTTGCAGGAGGATTAAGCTATCATGTATTAACGATGTTAAAAATTGCAAAATCATTGTGTGATATCTACCCATTATTAAATAGAAGTTTGTTATATAGCGCGATTATTTTACACGATATTGGTAAAGTAAGAGAATTAAGTGGACCAGTTGCAACAACGTATACGGTAGAAGGTAATTTGCTTGGACATATTTCAATAGCAAGTGATGAAGTTGCTGAGGCGGCAAAAGAACTTGGTATTGATAGTGAAGAAGTCATGTTATTGCGACATATGATTTTAGCACACCATGGAAAAATGGAGTTTGGTTCTCCTAAATTGCCACATCTAAAAGAAGCAGAAATTTTATTCTTTATTGACAATATTGATGCAAAAATGAATATGTTCGATAAAGCATTTAAGAAAACTGAAAAAGGACAATTTACTGAAAGAATCTTTGGTATGGATAACCGTCAATTTTATAATCCAGAGAAATTAGATTAATATTAATAGACGAAA
>NZ_JANJPM010000004.1:0-100409 GCF_026222585.1 Staphylococcus sp. SUC_1.2
GAAACTCAATGGCTTTTTTATTATGAATATACTAATACTTGGGCAACTAATAATCCACCGCCAAAGATAAATACAAAAACGACAATTGGCCATACAAATTTAAACCAATGTGAATATTTCATATCCAACATTTGTAATGTAGCCATAATCAATCCTGTTGGTGCTAAAAATAGCATCGCATATTGTCCAAATTGATACGCTGTAACAATCACAAATCGAGGAATACCTACTGTATCAGCAAGTGGTGCAAATATTGGCATCGCAAGTACAGCTAATCCTGATGATGAAGGAATAATAAATCCTAGGAAGAAAAAGATAATCAATAATACAAGAATAAACAGTGGTCCATTCACATGTTTTACAAGTGATGATGAAAAATTTAACACTGTATCTGAAATCAGTCCATCATTCATAATCCTATTAATACCACGTGCAAGACCAATGATTAATGATACGCCTACTAAGCTTGATGCACCATTAACAAATGCATCGACCACTTTTTTCTCACCTAATCCATTCTTACCTAATGCGACAATAAGCATAATCACAATGGTGAAGGCTAAAAACATAGACGCCATAATCGGGAACCACCATCCCTGAGTCATGACGCCCCAAACCATAATTGGGAATGGCAAGATAAAGAGTATTAAAATAATTTTTTCACGTAAGGTAAAGATACTGTCTTCACCATTATTCTTAATTACTGACCATTGTCGTTCAAACTTCACTTTATCATCATACGTGTATGATCGTTTCGGATTTTTTTTAATGCGTTTTGCATACCAGTATAAATATCCAATCGTAAAGATGGTTGCTACAATAAGTCCAGCAATACGCCAATATAATCCATCTACAAATGTTGTTCCTGCAGCATTAGAGGCAATGACTACTGAAAAAGGGTTAACGGTTGAAAACGTACTCCCAATAGAACTCGCCAGGAAAATAGACCCTACACATATGATAGAATCATAGCCCATCGCTATAAAAATAGGTACCAACACTGGATAGAAAGCGACCGCTTCTTCTTCAATACCACATAACGTTCCACCTAAAATCATTAAGATGGATACCATAAAAACCAGTAAAAATTCATGCCCTTTCGTTTTTTTAGTTAATGCTAATAATCCCGATTCAAAAGCACCACTCGTTTGTACGACGCCTATTAAACCACCAAGCACAAGAATAAATACCATGACATCGACAGCTTCAATCGTTCCATTTACCATACTTGTCGTAATTTGATCGGGACCCGCTGGCTTTTGTTTCAAGCGCTCGTAAGTTCCAGGAATCGATATCGGTTTATTGATAGCACCTGATTTAAATTGGTTCACATCAATTTTGACACCTAATTTATCAAGTTGATCTTGTGTCCCTGGGACTGTCGTTGTTTTATGATGTGCATCGACAATCTTAAATTCATGCGCTCCTGCATTATAAGAAAGCTTAGAATACGCACCTGCTGGCACAATCCAAGTTGCTAACACTGCAATAATGGTTAAAATAAATAATATTGTAAATGCACCAGGCATTTTTAATCGAAACCGTTTTTTCTCTTTTCTATCAGATGCTGTATGCGATACGCGTTCACTGTGTTCCATGCTCCCCACCCCTTTAATCTTAATCACTTCAACATGTACCACGTCATAATTACAATTGAGTCATTTTAAAATTGTTTTTTCACACTTTAAGTTTATGTCTAATGCATATGACATTCAATGATGATTTAAAGTAAATTGATTACTATTCATACTTTGGATACATCTTTTACATATGTTGAGTTGTCCATTTTAGTGCAACAACTCAATATATAAAAATAGAGTAAATAATTAATGTTCAATGACATTAATTATTTACTCCTATTTATTTGGTTTAGTTATTAGATTGGTGATGTTTACGACGACTGAACCATACAAGTGCACCGCCTGCAATAGCAATCACTGCTACAATTGGAATCCAGTTTTTCTTAATGGCTTCACCTGTTGCAGGTAATGATAAATTTCCATCACTATTAAATAAACCGCTAAGTAAACCATCATCGCCTAAATTACCTAATGATAAACCTTGTGTTGGATTAGGAATATCACTTATACCATCAAGTAAGCTATTTCCATTTGTTAATCCATCAAGCAAACTACTACCTGAAGGAAGATTACCTAATAGACTTGAACCGAGATTTGAACCACTTGTGTTACCCGTAATACGATCTAATAATGATGGGCGATTTACAATTGGATCAAGAATATAATTTAATCTATTTTTGGCTTGACCTAAGCTATTTTGAAGTTGTAATAAGTCATTTGCTTTACCATTAATTGTACTTTTCACTAAATCCAAAGCATTCGCTTTGTCAGATTGTACTCTTGAAATAATATCAGCTAAAACCTTCGCTTTTGCTTGGTTTAATTTTGTTGCTAACATTGTTTCAATAGCTTGTTTACGATTAGACGTTTTATCTAAAATATCATTTAAAATATCATCACTAGACACAAGACCATGTTGATTAAATGCTTGTTTTAAGCGATCAACAATTTGTGAATTTGTTAAATGGTCATTGGCTAATCGTTTCGCAATAGTAGCCGCTTCATTTTGCCCTAAACGTGTAGATAAAATTGTTTTTAATAAATCCTCTTTATTAGTAGCTTGTTCTAACATAGATTTTAAAATGTCATCACTCGTTGTTGAAGTTAATCCATCAATTTGTTTCATAATCTGATCTGCAATTTGTTTATCAGACTGCCCTTTTGTTTTAATATTTTTCAAGATGTGTTGTGCTTCATTTTTACTAAACACGCTGTTTAATATATCTTCAGCTGCATGTTGTTTGTCAGACGCTTGTTGCAAACGATTAAGAATAATATCACGGTTATTCTCTATATTTTTACGTACAGTTTCAATGTCATTATCAATAGCTTGTTTATCTTTTTTCGCTAAATCAGCTTGATGTTGAATGTTATCACGTAAATCAGATAATTGATCTAATTTACGATTGATATATAAATGACTGGCATCATCTTTACTATTTTCAATTTTAGCAATAGCTTGATTAATTTTTTCAGTTTCAGATAATTGGTGATTCACTTTATCGAATTGGTGATGTCGTGCATCTGTATCTAAGTCTTGATCTTTATGAGTATCGTTTAATTTAGCTAATCCATCTAATATATGATGGTTTGAATTAGAATGTGTTGTATTTTCTGTTGTTGGCGCATCTTGAATGCTAGATGATTCAGTTGTCTCCTCTTCTGTACTATTTTCATCACTTGGTAATTGATTTGAATCGTTTTCTTTTGAACTTTCGATGTCTTTTTTAGCACTATCAATATCATTTTTAATACTATCTAATTTATCAACAATAGACGTTTCTGATTTAGAAGAGGTTGTTTGGTTTGAAGGTTTCTCTGTTGTTGGCACTTCTTTTGGTGATTCTTCCGTAGTAGGTTCCTCTTTCGTTACTTCATCAGTTGTGTTTTCAGAAGTATTTGATTCAGAAGACGAGGATTCATTTGATGTTGTTGCATCTTTTTGTTGACCGCTATCAACTTTATTAGATAAAGTATCTAGATC
Organism: Staphylococcus sp. SUC_1.2; assembly: GCF_026222585.1. Classification (NCBI taxonomy): domain Bacteria; kingdom Bacillati; phylum Bacillota; class Bacilli; order Caryophanales; family Staphylococcaceae; genus Staphylococcus; species Staphylococcus sp. SUC_1.2. The sequence continues at coordinate 3,565 of NZ_JANJPM010000004.1, forward strand.
TGATACGATGTTATCTAATTCATTTGATATATTAGATGTATTATCAGCAGAAGTGTCGTGACTTGTTGTAGCCTTTTCTTCTTCTTCTGTTGAAGCATCTTGAGTGCTAGATGATTCAGTGCTATTATCCTTGTTTGAAACGTCAGTTGTGTTTTCTTGTGCTGTTACTTTATTTTCTTTTTTCGCTTCTTTGATTATATCTTTAATTTCATTCTGATTTTTAGCACTTTCAATATCTTCTTTATAACTTTTTAACTCAACTGCACTTAAATGTTTTAGTTGCTTAATGTCTTTTTTCGCTTTATTCATTGCATCTTGTAAATCTTTTTGAACATGTGTTGTAGTTTCAGAAGTTGCTGTTTCTGCATCTTGTGTTGCTGCAAATGCATCTTTAGTAAACCCGTAACCTACAAGTGAACTACTTAATATTAAAGCTGAACATGACACTTTTAAATACGAACTTAGCTTCGACATTTTACGATTTTTGTTTTGCGTATTTTTATTCATTAATGCCACCCTTTTTTAGTGATATTCCATTTCATTATATAACATTTTACATAAAACTTGAATGTCTTATTATATTTTTATTTATTCGTTTTAATCAAAGATTAAACATCATTAACTATTATATTTTTAAGCGTTTTATATTCATTTTTCGAATATTCGTTACCTCTACTGAATACTGATATTGACCTGTTAAATCAATCAGCGATAAAAACTTATTGTGTCCTGCGCCTGTATCTATAGATAATTCATTTTTATTTTTATAAATCTCGTCTTTCTTTAATCCATAGCGATCATTCGGTACATGACCATGAACTAAATATTTATTTTTAGGAATCTGACGATTAAGCGAATGTGAATAATGTCCAGTAGTATATTCTTTAATCTGCTTATTCAAAGGTTTATTGGTATCTATTCCTGCATGTGCAAAAATATAATTACCAATCACTTCAACAGCAGATAATTCACGTAAGAACGGATGCCAACGCTTAATCTTTTTATCTTTACTATTTAACCAGCGCATTTCATGATTACCTGCTAAAGCAAGCGCACCACGTCGTTTTAACCTTTTAACCAATTTTAATGTTCCAAATGAATCCGGCCCATTATTGACGTAATCCCCCATAAGTACGAGTTGATCTTTTTTGGGATTATATTTTGCTCGTTTTAAAAGTATGGAAAGGGCTTTTCGATGTCCATGAATATCAGAAATCACAAGTAGTCTTTCTGACATGTAAATCTCTCCTTAAATGTAAATGCTTTATGTTGTAAGATTTGTTAAGCAACATTGTTATTACCCTCAATTTTTAATTTAATACATGAGAGCGTAACAAAATTTTTATTCAATCCTCTACTGATAATACTGTATATTCCATTATAATGTATCAACATTAACTAACTTTAAACAATTTATTAACGTAACCTCAAAATTCTTTCTTTAATATAAACAATAGAATAGAAAAAATTTATATATTTTGGGGAATTAATTTATGAATACAAAACAAATGATGATTTTTAAAAATTTTGTTGAATTGCAGAATGAAAATGCTGTTGCTGAAAAACTGGGGATAACGCAACCAACTGTAACATTTCATCTAAAAAATTTAAATAACGAACTTGGAATACCCTTATATTTTAAAAAAGGGAAATGTTTCAATTTAACAGATGCTGGAGACTTACTTTATCGTAATTCTAATAAAATGCTAAATTTAATTGATGAAACAACACATATGATTGAAGAATTCAAACAATCCAAACGTGGGACTTTACGCGTTGGAGCAAGTCATGCACCTATTTATAGTATTCTTCCTACCACTTTAAAAAAATATATGCACGATTATCCAAATATTGATATGAATTTAATTGTAGATACTGCTCCTATGATATTAAAGAAAATAAAAGATAGAGAAATTGATATCGGCGTTATTTCAGAAAAAGGATTCAATGAAAAAGAATTGAAAGTGAAACGTCTTCAAGAAAATCCACTTGTTATCGCAATGGATAAAAGACATCCTTTGGCTTCAAAAACAGATATTTCATTAGAAGATTTAAATGCGTATCGTTTCATTATTCATAGTAGTGGTTCAACACGAGAAAGTATTGATGATTGGCGAAAAAACAATTTTATTGATTTAAATGTTCATATGGAATCAAATAGTATTAGTAGTATATTAACCATTATTAAAGATTCTAATTATCTGAGTCTTGTAAGTCAAAGCACCTTATTCCATCATCCTAATATTATTGGCAAGTCATTAAAAGAAGGCCCACCTTCAAGTTATATCTCTATCGTTTACCGGGCAGATCATCATCTCACTGCTCTTATTCAAAACTTTATGACATTAATCTATTCTTTAAAAAATGAAAGTATTTAGACGTCAATGAGATGAAAAGATCATTTATATAACCAAAGGAGTAGAAAACAATTCTTGTAGAATTCATTTTCTACTCCTTTTAATTATTTTATTAAATGTAAATTTATTATAAATTTTATTAATAAATAACTATAAAAATGATAACATTTTTACATTATATTAATAAATCGCTATAAAAATTTGTCTGTTCCTAATATAATAAAATTAAGAGAACACCGTTTTCATCAATTTTGATATGAAGGAGGCTGAGTTGATGCTTATACTTTCTATTATTTTACTAGTAGTTGGTATCATACTCATCTCTATTAGTAGCTTCGTCGCATATAGACAAGATATTGATCTTAGAGAAAAAATATATTTACCTGGCGTTTTATTTGTACTCATTGGTGCAATTTGTCTTATCGGATATTTCGTAGCTTAAATTTATACATATCATAAAGAGAAGGATAACGAATTTTAAATGAATGTTATCCTTCTCTTTTTTATGCTCCTCCTCACTTCTTCTATAAAAAAACAACAATTTTAATAAAATGTTGCATTTTCCAACGTCTTAAATTTTTTAATGGTACACATATAATCAAACTCTTGTTAAATTATAAAATACGTTCTATTAACGTACATTGTCTAATAACGCTATTTTAACAATAAAAGGAGGTATTATATTGGCAAATCTATTATATAAACTTGGTACATTTATCGCTAAGCATAAATGGCTAAGTATTATTATATGGTTAGTCGTACTTGGTGTAGTGATTGCGCCTCTATTAGTTACTTCACCAAAATTTGATAGTGATATCAAAATGAATGGATTAAAATCCATTGATACGAATGATAAAATCAGTAAAGAATTTCATCAAGACAGTGAAAAAGCGTCCATGAAGATTGTCTTTCATTCAAATAAAGAGGATGGATTGAAAGATAAAACAACGAAAAAAGACATAGAGGATGCCTTAGATAATATTAAACAAGATGATGATTATATACAAAACATTTCTAATCCATATGAGTCGGGACAGGTCAATAGTGAAGGCGATACAGCTATTGCTAATATCAGCTATGTTGTCCCTCAAACAAGTATGCAAGATTCATCTAAAAAGATAGTAAATAAAGCACTTCAAGATATTAAAGATAATCACAACATTCAAATTGAAAAAACAACTGGTATGTCAATGGGCTCTGAACCTGGTGGTGTTTCTGAAATAGTAGGTATCGTAGTTGCTTTCATTATTTTACTTATCACATTTGGCTCTCTTATTGCAGCAGGTATGCCAATTATTAGTGCGATTCTTGGTTTAGCAACAAGTGTCGGTATGATTTCATTACTTACATTTATGTTTGACATTCCAAACTTCACATTAACACTAGCTGTAATGATTGGCTTAGCGGTAGGTATTGACTATTCTTTATTTATTCTATTTAGATATAAAGAAATTAAAAAATCAGGTACTGCCACGGTAGAAGCAATTGGTAAAGCAGTAGGTACTGCAGGTAGTGCTGTTATCTTTGCTGGTATTACAGTAATGATGGCAGTGTGTGGTTTATCACTAGTAGGCATTGATTTCTTAGCAATTATGGGATTTGCTTCAGCTATTAGTGTGTTATTCGCTGTTTTAGCAGCCTTAACATTACTTCCTGCATTAATTAGTATTTTCCATAAAAGTATTAAAATTAAAAATAAGCCTACTAAAAATAAAGACCCTAAACATCATCCATGGGCTAAATTCGTTGTAGGTAAACCTGTGCTTGCAACGATTATTAGTTTAGTGATTCTTATTCTAGCTATCATTCCAATCACAGGCATGCGTCTTGGTATTCCTGATGACAGTCTTAAACCAAACGATTCTTCTGAGCATAAAGCGTATCAACTGATTTCAGATAATTTTGGTGAAGGCTATAACGGACAAATTGTAATGTTAGTGAATACTAAAGATGGTGGAAGTAAAACATCAATTGAAAATGATTTAAGTAATATGCGTAGAGATATAGAAGATTTAGATAATGTAGATACAGTATCTAAAGCACAATTGAATGGTAATAATCACTATGCTATCTTTACGATTATTCCAAATGAAGGTCCAAACGCTAAATCTACCACAGATCTTGTATATGAATTGAGAGATTATCACAAAGATGCCGAAGATAAATATCATTATGACACTGAGATTTCTGGTCAAAGCGTCATTAATATCGATATGTCAGAAAAACTGAATGATGCTATCCCAGTATTCGCTAGCGTTATCATTATACTAGCATTTATTTTACTTATGATTGTATTTAGATCTATCCTTGTGCCATTAAAAGCAGTACTTGGATTTGTCTTATCATTAATGGCAACCCTTGGATTTACAACCTTAGTCATGCAAGATGGTGTGATGAGTAGTCTATTTGGTGTAGACAATACAGGTCCATTACTTGCCTTTTTACCTGTTATTACAATCGGTTTATTATTCGGATTAGCCATTGACTATGAATTATTCTTAATGACACGTGTTCATGAAGAATACAGCAAAACTGGAGATAATGATCACTCTATTCGCGTAGGTATTAAAGAAAGTGGTCCAGTTATCGTTGCCGCTGCATTAATTATGTTCAGTGTGTTTATTGCCTTTATCTTCCAAGATGATACTGCAATTAAATCAATGGGTCTTTCTCTTGCATTTGGTGTATTATTTGATGCTTTTATTGTCAGAATGACATTAATTCCTGCTTTAACTAAATTATTCGGTAATGCATCTTGGTACTTACCGAAATGGTTAGGTGTTATATTACCTAAAATTGACGTTGAAGGTAAAGCATTAGAAGAACATCATGAATCTTCTACTTCTAATTACAAACATTCAGAGGCCCCTCGTTATAGAGAATTCGTTGATACACAAGATGTATCTTATCAACATCAAAATCGCAGCTATGCTACCCATTCTAATAATTATAATGCATATGATGATGTTGATTACGAAGCTTTATATACCGAAGAAGGTACACCTGAAACGGTTCATTCTAAGCGACAAGAACAGCATGACACTACAACTTATTTTGATAAAACCACACACCTATACAAAGATTTAACTGATAATAATACGGAGCAGGATGTATTATTTAAAGCATTGATGCTTTATGCCCGCGAACATAATCAACATGTTTACGATAAATATCAAACGAGTCATACAGACAATAGAAAAGATGATCAGGGAGGCGAAAGATATTGATGCTTAAATCACGCGTATCAAAATTTTTAGTACTATTAGCCACACTCACACTAGCCATAGTTTTAAGTGCCTGTGGGAATAGTCAATCCAACTCTTCTACACAAAGTAAAACCGAATTAGGAGACAAAACGATTGAAATCCCTTATATTGCAAGTGATAATTCAACTGCACGTTCACTTGTGATTGCGGAAGTATTAAAGAAAGCTGGTTATGATGTTACAACTACACCTGTGCCAGCAAGTGGACCATTATATGCAACAGTGTCTGCAAGTGATGATGCATTTCATGCTTCAGGTATTTTTCCAGAAACAGATAAAAGATATTATGATAAATTTAAAGATACACTTACTTTATATGATGAGAAACATTTAATTGATCATGTTAATGTTGGATTAGCAGTACCTAAATATGTTCAGAACATTGATTCAATTAAAGATTTAAAAGATGATAAAGATTTTGGTAAATCTGTAGATTGGACAATTCAAGGTACTGATAACAGAAATGGTGTTATGCAACAAACGAATGATGAATTAGATAGAGACGATTTGAGTAAATATAGCCTAGATAAAAGTTCCGATCAGGAACAATTCAAAAAAATTCAAAAAGCATATCAACAACAACAACCTATTCTTTTCACATCAATGGAACCAAATTGGTTCTCTAAAGAATTAGATGTCAAAATGCTTAAAGATCCAGACAAAATTTATGGAAATAATAAGCAACATATTGATTTAGTATTCAATCATAATTTTAAAGAAAAACATCCAGCGGCATATGACATTGCAACACGTATGGCAAAAGATTGGGATCAAAAAGATGAGGAACGTTTAGCTAAAAACATCTTTGTTAAAAGTAAAAATCCTGAACAAGTAGCAAAAGATTATGTAGACAATCATGATCACAACGTCGATGATTGGTTAAAAGATATCGACACTAAATAAATATTAAATTGACACTTTATTTGACAATTAAGTGTGGCGAAGAATATTAAATATTCTATCGTCACACTTTTTTATTATCATATTAAAGATGTATATTTGGAATTATTCTAAAGTTTATGATACTTTACTTTTAATAAGTCAAACTTTCGAACTAGAAAAAATGAATAGGAGTATTTTCGGATTATGCCTACTGCCAATCAAAAGCGTATGATTAAACATATAAACGCAACTGTATTTAAATTATTAAATGATTATCATTTTGACGAAATAACAATTCAAAAAATTTGTGATAACGCAGAAATTAATCGTAGTACATTTTATCGTTATTTCCAAGATAAATACGATCTTCTATTCTCTTTACCTGACTATATCGCAACTCAATTTCATCATGAAGATACTCGACCTTTTCTTTCTACAGAAGAATCTTTTCAACAATTCATCTATTTTATCGGAGAACATAAGAAAGTATTTAAACATTTACTGACCTCTTCTCGTCAAGCGGATGTCTTTCGTAATCTAACGCATGTAAGTCGTGAATTAATGTTAGATAACGTAAAAAGTCAAAATGATCCACTTTCTTTAAAAATTAAACACAGTCATCATCCTGAAATTATTGCAGATTTTTATAGCAGTGGCATGATAGAGGTCTTAAGACGTTGGGTAGAAAATGATTACAATTATAGTGTAGATGAGATTTTTGCTACATTGCATGACATTTTAGATATATCTTTAAACTGTAAATAGTCTAATAATGCTTTGACTTCACGTCCTACTTGAAAAGTGGATTATGTGTTTTGTCCTGTCATCACATGTCCATCTACTTCTACATAAGTTATCAATGGAAGACATCTAGCCAAGTAGGTTGCTCCACGTTGTTTAATTCATTTTTTAATGGAAAGGAATAGTGGGCATCTCTATTAACCATCGACCTAGAAAGTGTCTTAATTGGAAGATGTCCTATGAACTTTTAAATTCTAAGTTGTTGCACTTAATTTGACAACTCAACTTATAAAAAATGAGCATCCAAACTCATTTTGAATTTGAATGCTTTCGATACCCATAATGTCATCGTATTACATTTTTTCTACGTGGTAAAAGTAAAGCGACTATAAGGGCGATGATTCCAATGGCCGCAATTATTATAAATTGTAATGTAAAATTAGATAATGGTTGAATAAGAATCATCAATAATGGCGCAATGGCTGTTCCTAAAAACAGAATAAATGTATTAACGGATAAGAAGAAACCTTGATTACGATTAACAACCATGCCTACTTTTGAAATCGTCGATGGAATTGCAAACGCAATACCTCCTACAAATATTACACTCCATATCACCAATAAAATAACGTTTGTAGTGAAGCCCATTAAAATAAGAGAAACGATACTAACAATTAATGCTCCTACAATCACTTGTTTAACTCCTATTCGCTCACTCATACGACCTGCTAATAATGAAAGTAACATCCCAATAATACCAAAGAGTTTAGCATTAATTGCTGTTGCTTCCGAGCCACCCACAATATCAGAAGTAATATAATGATTAAAAATTGTATACATACTAATGAACATGGTAAGTAAGGATAAAGAAATAAGATAACATAATATGACTATTTTATTATCTTTAAAATCTTTAAAGTTTTTGAAGAAACCTACTAGTTTGAGTTGAGGATTTTTCACTGGACTTTCTGGAACGAATTTATAAATGAGTATTGCTATAAGAATGTAGAGTAATGTCAATATGAAATAAACCATATGCCAATTAGAATAACGTACTACAATTTCACTCAAGTTTTGGCCAATGACACCAGACAACATAAAACTTGTACTAATAAAACTAATCGCAGTCACACGTTTTACTGGTGAATATATTTCAGTGACATAAGTAATAGATACAGGTGAAAAAGCTGCCGCACATATACCTTGAATTGCACGAAGAATAATAAGTAGTGTGAACGAATGAATGAAGCCTATAAGTAAACATATAATGACGAGTCCAATAAGTCCAAATAAAATCGTACGAATACGTCCAAATTTTTCAGAAATTGTACCATAAAATAGACAACTTATTGAATACGTAAATGAAAAGATCACACCATTTAGTGAGGCAACAGCATTTGAAATGCCAAAATCTTTTGCGAATACCGAGGTAAGGGGTAAAGCAGTATATAAACTTGCCATAACAATAATACCTGAAATAAAGAAAATTGTAGTCATTCGATTATAATTCACCGATGTTTCCATAGTATAACTCCTTTCATAGATTTTTTCACAACAGTATTATTATGACACGTTCAATATAGTTTCTAAAGTGTACTGATTAACACTTTCTTATAAAAAGATAATTATCTAACGCTTTTTATTGACTTTACTTACCAATAATCATATAATTTCTAGTATAAAAATTATACTTATTTTATAATAAAATAATTTAACTAAAAAAGGAGTACTTATTAATGATCTTACGTTATGCTGCAAATTTAAAACTTGCAAAAGAATTATATGATTCATCAAAACCAAAATTACAAGGTAGTCAAGAAATGATTGATACATTTAAAAATGTATTTGGTTTACCAGAAAAATCAGTTAAATTAGCAGGCACAGTAGAAGCTACTGCTGCTGCATTATTTGCTGCAAGCTTCTTAAACAAAAATATTTCTCGTTTAGGTTCTATTGCAACATTTGGTGTATTAGGCGTTGCAGCTTACAAACACTTTGAAGCTGGTCATGGTAAAGAAGGCGCACAACACGCTTTAGATTTACTTGGCTTAGCTGCTTTAAGTTTTGCTGATACATTCGGTAAAAACTAATTCAATAACTATATAAATAAAAACGTTCAGCGTGAATGCATTACACATTTATGCTGAACGTTTTTATTTAACTTTTTTTAACGCGACTTTTATACTTAGTTTAACTAAAAAATATAATATAAAGGAGCGTTTAGATAATGATATTACGTTATGCTACCAATTTAAAACTCGCTAAAGATTTGTATGCCGCTTCAAAACGTAAACTTACCGGTAACCCTTATACTAAACAACTATTTACACAAGATTTTAAATTATCGGAACGTGCAATGAAATTAGCAGGTGTGATTGAGTTCATTGCATCGGGTTTGTTTGCCACAAGTGTCTTGCATAAAAATATCTCTCGCTTAGGATCACTTGTCACGTTTAGTGTATTAAGCGTTGCAGTATATAAACGCCTTGAGGCAGGTCATGGTAAGGTTGGCGCACAACATGCTTTAGATCTATTAGGTTTAGCTGCACTTAGTCTTATCGATACATTTTCTAAGAAATAATAAAGCGCACATGGGACAACGAATACGATATGAATGCTGTCCCATTCTTTTTAATTGTATTTATTTAATATACTTTTAGAGATATGACATAACGAGATGTCTTCAGGATGTTTATCTAATCTATCTTGATGTTCGTCTGCACTTTTAACATAATTTTCTAAAGGACGTACTTCCACAACGATTTTATCTCTATCTGAACGTTGTTGAATGAATTGTTGTGCTTCTTTAAGATGGTTTTCATTTTCACTATAAACACCTGTACGATATTTAGGTCCTTTATCTACGCCTTGCTTATTCAGACTGTATGGGTCTATGATTTCAAATAAATAATGCATTAAATCATGAATTGAAGTGATGTCAGGATTAAAAACTGTTTTAACGCATTCTACATAGCCATCATATTCATCATCAAGTCGCTGCGTCGTTCCATTCGCACGTCCTGCTTCAGTAGCTATAACGCCTGGCAATGTTTTAATAAATGCTTGTACACCCCACAAACACCCTCCAGCTAGATATACTGTTTCCAATGTATCACTCCTATTTTTATAATTCCTTTACTAAATTATACCAAGCTACATTTGCATGATTAGAATCTGATAATCCTTTATTAATATATCCATGTGATTCATAAAAACTTACTAAAGTATCACGACAAGTGAGAGTGACTCCGAAACGTACATGTTGCCTTGCTATATTCTCAAAATTATTTAACAGTTGTCCTGCAATGCCTTGATGTTGAAAATCTTTCGCTACAACTAAACCGAGTACACTTAAATAATCACCCATATTGGGGTTAGGTCTAATCGATGCAAATAAATCATCTGTAATACACTTATTCGAAATAGCTGGACCATTAATATAGCCAACGATTTGATTGTTTTCTTCTGCAACAATAAACGTATCCGGAATGATTTCAATACGCTGTTTTAAAGCTTTAGTTGTTGCTGCTTCTTCTTTAGTAAACCCTTCATTTTCTAATTGAATTAAACGTTCTAAATCATCTGCCACTACATTTCGAAAATTCATCTTCTACATCCTTTCAATGTCATAATATAGTTTTATTTAATAGCGATTTATCCTATCAACTTTTAAGTGTATGACAAATCTGTCATATAGATGATAGGAAATATTAAGGTTGTTTTTTTATGAATATGTTAGTTTATAAATGTACATAGTTATGATTATTTTTGAAAAATAAAATCATTATCTTTATGTATATAGAATGATCATTACTAAGAACTAACTACCTTTGACTATACATCATTTTAAATAGGTATTTGGTACAACACTTATAGCATCTTCATTTATTTTTTCTCAAGGTCACGCATTTACATCCTAGCAGAATATTGATTAACAATATAATGATTATATACCTCATCAGCTTATTGCTTCAGAAAACGATACTAATTAATCATGACCCAAAAAATGACTCATTACACCTAGAAATGATTACAATATAAATCAGGGTATTAACTATAACATGAATCACATTCCCGTCATCCGTTAGAATCAACACACATGTTTTTATCATGTTTCAGCCCAACAGTGAAATCTATCTGAAGACAAGTATCGGTTTCAATAGTCTTGTAGAGGAAAATGGATGAAGTAAAGACACCCTAGAAAATAATGACAACGATTTTAATAGTTATGTTGAAAAACAGAACTTAATGAAACAGCGAACAACGACGATTCAACTCCATGATACTAAATTAAATGCTATTCAAACAACACGTTACTCTGACAACACGTTTTATGTATCGAATCACACATCAATGAACCACCGTATTATTTAAAAACAGAACCTACACTTAGTTATCATCATTCACAATCCTTAAATAACGTTATATATTCTTTAGTAACGCCCCTTACTAAAGAATATGACACTAATACTTCAAAATATAATGATTTTAGCATATTCACTCTTATACTAGCCTTAGAAGTATTAGCTTTAGACGCGTTATTCCTAAAAAACATTAACTGTATTGTTCTAAGTATCTGTTACTAATACTGTAACAACATTTCTTTCATGCATTATAAAAGAGCTATTGTCCAGTTTTCTAAGTCCTGGCAATAGCTCTATTTGTTTATAAAAATGTTCAAATTATGTCTTCTATTACACAATACGTTTACGAATAGCTCCCGAGATAAAGTCAACAATGGCTACCATAATCACTAATCCGATTAATATAATACCTACTCGATCCCATGAACGTGTTTGAAGTGCAAAGATAAGTGGTGTACCAATACCACCAGCACCGATTAAACCTAAAATAGATGCTGAACGTAAGTTTAATTCAAAACGATATAAAATAAGGGATAAGAATGAAGGTAAAATTTGAGGAATCACCGCAAAGACAAGTGTTTTAGTTTTATTCGCACCACTTGCTTTTAAAGCCTCTGCTGATGAGAAGTCTAAACTTTCAATATCCTCTATAAATAATTTACCTAACATCCCTACTGAATGAATACCTAATGCAAGTACCCCTGAAAATGAACCAGGACCTACTGCTTTTATAAAAATTAACGCCATAACAATTTCAGGGAATACGCGAATGACACTAAGAATGAATTTAGTAACCCCTGTTACTGGTCGAACTTTTACTAAGTTACGTGCACCTAAAAATGCGAATGGTATACAAATCACTGCTGCGATAAATGTACCAATAACAGCAATGGCAAACGTTTCAAGTAAACCACGAAGCAAATCTTCTCCAGCTGGAATATAAACGTAATCCCAATCGGGGTGGAATAATCCATTAAAAATAGATTTAAGAATTTCAATTGATTTAGATTTTAATTCTAAAGCAGGCATACCTGCAAAACCCCAAACAATGATAGCTAAAACAACAATGGTAATCAGCCAATGTTTAATCATTCTTTGTTTGTGTTCCTTTGATCTCACTGGATATTTCTTTTCTAACTGATGCTGTTCTTGTGTCATGCGAGTCTTTCCCTCACTTTCGAGCTGACATAGTCAATAATGACAACAATGACTAAAGTGAACAGAATAATCATCGCTGTTTTTGGATATTGGAATAATCCTAAAGTTGAGTCGTAGAATAAACCGATACCACCAGCACCTACTAATCCAAGAACTGCTGAGGCACGAATATTAATCTCAAATGCAAATAATACATATGATAAAAATGTAGACATTGTTTGTGGAACTACTCCAAACATAATCCATTTTATTTTATTTGCACCTACGGCCGTCATCGCTTCCATTGGACCTGGATCAATTGTTTCAAGCGATTCATAGAACAATTTCGCAATAACACATATTGTTAAAATAAATAATGCCAATACCCCTGGAATTTGTCCGATACCAAAAACTGCAACAAAGACAGCAGCTAATAATAAATCAGGAATGGTACGTACAATATTTAAAATAAAACGTGATGGAATCGTAATCCACTTTGTTTTTACAATATTACTTGCACAGAGCAATGCAACTGGAATTGATACGATGGAGCCTAAGAATGTTCCTACAATCGCCATGCGAATTGTGTCTAACATAGGTTTTGTAATGGTACTTAAGTAACTCCAATCTGGTGGAACCATTTGTCCAAAGAAAGAACCGATTTGTGGAATCCCTACCATTAAGTCACTAAAGTTAAAGCCAGTGTATAAAAAACTCCACACTACGAGCGCAATCACTAAAAATAGGGTTAAACTAGTTTTGAAAGAGAATTTTTTATTTAAATATTGATCATATTTACCTGTAGTAGGTGTTGCCATATTACTCCACCCCTAGCTTCTCATCGTCATTAAGTTTACGACCATAAATTTCATTAAATACATCTTCATTCGCTTCACTTGCTGGACCATCATAAACCAGTTCTCCTGCACGTAAACCAATAATACGTGTTCCATATTCTAAAGCTAAATCAACAAAATGTAGGTTAATTAAAATGGTAATGCCTAATTCTTCATTGATTTTTTTCAAGTCATCCATAACTTGTTTAGTAGTGAGGGGGTCTAAAGATGCAACAGGCTCATCTGCTAAAATAATCGCTGGCTCTTGCGCTAAGGCGCGTGCAATTGAAATACGTTGCTGTTGACCTCCAGACAGTTCATCTGAACGTTGGTCATATTTATCCAAAATATTCACACGTTCTAACGCATCCATTGCTTTAATTTTGTCTTCTTTTGGAAATAATCCTAATATCATTTTCCAAGTTGGATGATAACCGACACGACCACTTAATACATTTCTCAACACAGTAGATCGTTTGACTAAATTAAAATGTTGGAAAATCATTCCTATATTACGACGCATCATTAATAATTCTTTACCTTTCGCTTTCGTAATCGATTTACCTTCAATTGTAATATCTCCCGAAGTAATATCATGTAGACGATTAACAGATCGTAATAATGTAGATTTCCCCGCACCTGATAAACCTACGATAACAGCAAAGTCACCTTTTTCAATGTTTAAATTGATATCTTTTAACCCCACATGACCATTAGGATAAATCTTGCTCACATTTTTAAACTCTATCTGACTCATGTATGTTTACACCCTTCTTTTTAATACAGAGAAAGAGGTCGGGACAAGATCATAAGAAATGATATATGCATTTCTTATATGACTCAATTGCCCTAGCCTCTTCTCTTTATCACTTATTTAGTTCTATCTATGTGAAAATTATTTCATATCTTGAACTTCTTTTTCATATTTTCTTACGATATCGAAGTCTGAGTCTTTAGCATCTGTATAGCCTTCGTGAGAGTATACTTCACTAATAATTTTATGTCCTTCTTTTGTTTTAGAGATATCTTTAAATGCTTTTTTAAGTTTATTTTGGAAGTCTTTGTTCATATCAGGACGAACTGAAATCGTATCGTTAGGAATTGGTTTTGTTAGTTTAAGAATTTTAGTATCTTTAAATACGTTGGGTTGATCTTTTTTAACAATGTTACGTGCATCTTGGAATACAGCTGCAGCGTCAACATCGCCATTTAATAATGAAATAACAGCTTGGTCATGACCTTTCATGTTTACGATTTTCATATCTTTAGTAGCGTCAATACCAGTATCTTTTTTAATTGTTGCAATTGGGAATGTGTAACCTGCTGTTGAAGTTACATCTTGTAATGCGATTTTTTTACCTTTTAAATCTTTTAAGCTATTAATACCTGAATTCTTTTTAACTAAGATTTCTGATTTATAATCTTTTACAAGTTTTTTGTTACTAGAACCATCTTCATTCACACCATAACGTTGTGCTTGTAATAATAAATCAGCTGCTTTTTGATCATGTGCTAAAGTGTATGCAGTTGGTGGTAAGAAACCAACATCTACTTTTTTAGATTTCATTGCTTCAACAATTGTATTGTAATTTGTTGATACAGAAACTTTTACTGGAATACCTAATTTCTTAGATAATAATTTTTCAAGCGGTTTTGCTTTTGCTTCAAGTGTATCTGCATTTTGTGATGGTACGAATTGTACAGTTAATTCTTTAGGTGTGTAGCCATCTTTACTTGAACTTGATCCACCATCCGAATTACTACTTTTATTATTGTCTAACGAGCTATTATTTCCACATGCTGCTGCAAAAATAATAACTGATAGCGCTAATACTAAAAGGTACTTCAATTGCTTCATAACATATTGCCCCCGTTCGCTATGTATACATTCATTTAATTTGTCAACGCATTTCATTTGACAATACTAAGAGTAGCACAATATTAACCAAAATAATATTTATTATGTGTGAATTTTTTATAGAATTGTTTTACACTGTTAAAGAATTGTAAAATTTATTTAAACATTCTCTAAATAATCTATTATCAACTTATTTTTTTATTATACTTTTTCTATAAATCATTTAAAAATATATTTGGGAGATAAAAATATGAAATGGATAAAAGTATTAAGTAGTACTATTTTAGCTTCAGCAATTACATTATCTGCAACGCCAATCAGTCATGCTGCACCAAATCAAACTACCACTCAAACTGTCGCTTTTGACGCTTCACACGGCCAAACGGCAGGAGCTGCTGATTGGGTCATTGATGGTGGTTTTTCCGATTATGCTGATTCAATGCGTCAACAAGGCTATACTGTGAAACAAATCGATGGAGAATCTAATATTACACCTAATACACTACGTGGCATCAATATTCTCGTTCTTCCAGAAGCCAATATTCCTTTTAAAAAGAGAGAGCAACAAGCTATGCTTAATTTTGTTGAAAAAGGTGGCAATATCATCTTTATCGCTGATCATTATAATGCCGACAGAAACTTAAATCGTTTCGATTCTTCAGAAGTGATGAATGGTTATCGTCGTGGTGCATATCAAGATATCACCAAAGATTTAACAAATGAGGAAAAACATTCTAAAGCTATGCGCAATGTTAAAAGTTCAGATTGGCTTTCTGAACACTTCGGCGTACGTTTCCGTTACAACGCTTTAGGTGATTTAAACACTCAAAATATTGTGTCATCTAGTGACAGCTTTGGTATTACTGAAGGTGTACATTCTGTATCAATGCATGCTGGTTCAACTCTTGTAATTACAGATCCTACAAAAGCAAAAGGTATCATTTTCTTACCAGAACACTTATCTCAAAAACAACGTTGGTCTCATGCAGTCGATCAAGGTATTTACAATGGCGGTGGTATAGCAGAGGGTCCTTATGTTGCTATCTCAAAAGTAGGTAAAGGAAAGGCAGCCTTCATTGGAGATTCATCATTAGTCGAAGATAGTACACCTAAATATGTACGTGAAGATAATGGAAGAACTAAGAAAACGTATGATGGATTTAAAGAACAAGATAATAGTAAATTACTTAAAAATATTACAACTTGGTTTGGAAAACAAGATAATACACCGAATTTAAAAGAAACAGGTATTAAGTTAGATCAACCTACGCCACTTCTTAATTTTGAACAACCACAATATTCAACTGAACCTGAAAAAGAACCATGGTCACAACCACCTTCTGGATATAAATGGTATGATCGTTCAACATTTAAACTAGGTAGTTATGGCAGTACATCATCACAACTAAATAGTAATCATAAAAATCATGGTAGCCATAATGGTAATAACAAAGCGAATAGTACAGAAGATAATACGACTGAAAATAATCATTCACAAGAGGATACAAATACATCACAGTCTTCTCAAGATACAACTACTTCTAATTCAATGATTTCTAGCAATAATATTCAATTCCATTTACCAGATAATGTATCAGTAAATCAACCATTTAATATTCAAGTTGAATTAACAAACATGGCTAAAAACACAACTATTGATCATTTAAAATTAGGTGTTTATCAAGATGGTGGTAGACAGCTTGCAAGTTTTTCTCAAGATGGGCAAAATTATGATACGGTAGGCTATAGTCAAGAACAAAGTGTAACCACTGACGACCAAGGTAACGCAACGTTAACTTTTACAGCTAAAACATCTGAATCTATTTCAGGTGCGAATATTCGTTTAAAACAAGGTAGTAAAACACTTGCTACAGGTTCAATTCAATAATTTATAATAGTAATACAACACATAAGAGATAATAAAGGTATGTGGCGTTCAATAAACTACTTCCCTTTTTTATCTCTTTATTTATGAAAGGAAATGACCTATGACACAACTCTCTTTTTATATCGTAAGTGATATACACGGCTATATTTTTCCCACTGACTTTTCAAAAAGAAACCAAAATCTTCCTATGGGATTATTAAAAGTAAATCAACTTATCGAACAAGAACGTCAACAAGATGACTATAGTTTTAAAATTGATAATGGTGATTTTTTACAAGGTTCTCCTTTATGCCATTACCTAGCAACTGAAGAACAATCAAGTCAACCTCTTACGGATATTTATAATTGTCTTAATTTTGACTTTGGTACATTAGGTAATCATGAATTTAATTATGGATTACCTTATTTACAAAATACTTTAAACCATCTTCATCATCCTATCTTGTGTGCAAATATTTTTGATTACAATAACGCACCTTTGACTGGTCAAGGCGTAAATTATTTTAAACGTGGCGATATAACTATTGGCGTCATTGGATTAACAACACAATTCATTCCAAATTGGGAACAACCTGCCAATATTAAAGGATTAACGTTCAACAGTGCAGTTGAAACATTAAAATGTATTTTACCAGACGTTCGTAAAAAATCAGATGTTGTCGTTGTGTCTTATCATGGCGGTTTTGAAAGAAGTCTTGATACTGATATACCTACTGAAGAATTAACTGGAGAAAATGAAGGATTTGACATACTAGAACGTTTCCATAAAGATATTGACGTGCTTATAACAGGACACCAACATCGTGATATTGCAATGATAAAAAATGACACCGCTATTATCCAACCAGGTACACGAGGTACAGAATTTGGTAAGGTGACATTAACTTTAGATCATGAACATCAAATTACAGATAAACAGAGCACTCTTGTATCTGTGCCCTCTCATCTTTCATTAACATTATCTAACAACGATCATTCACTTTTAAATGAACTTGAAGATTGGCTTGATACGGACATTACAACATTATCAGAACCAATGCTAGTAACTCATCAATTCGAAGCTCGAACGCACCCTCATTCACTTATTAATCTGATAAATTATATTCTGTTAGAAAAAAGTGGTGCAGATATAGCAAGCACTGCACTATTTGATTCAGCTAAAGGCTTTAATCAACAAGTCACAATGCGAGATATCATTAATAACTATCCTTTTCCTAACACATTCCAAGTTTTAGAACTTAATGGCAAAGGAATTAAAGCTGCTTTAGAAAAATCAGCAAGTTATTTTAGTGTAAGTGACAATAATGAAATCACAGTCAGTGACACATTTTTATCTCCAAAACCTCAACATTTTAATTATGATATGTATGGAGGAATCTCTTATACCATTCATGCTGGTGCACCTATAGGACAACGTGTTTCAGATATTAAAGTCGGCGATTCACCTTTAGAAGACACAAAAACGTATACCATATGTGTGAACAACTATCGTGCAGTTGGAGGCGGAGATTATAAAATGTTTGCAGAAGCGCCAGTCGTTAAAGATATTCAAGAAGAAGGCGCACAAGTACTAATTGATTATATGACGCACCACGATTTATCTCGTATTCCTCAAGTTGTCGATTTTAAGGTTGTTCTTTAACATTCACTTTACATTTTATGGTGTAAAATATAGTTGACTACTATTGAAAGGATTGAGAAACTTGAGTGAATTTTTAGCAGCAATCGTAGGTGGTGTTTTCGCACTTATTGGAACATTTTTAGGTATTAAATATCAATTTACAAAACAACAAGCGGAAAAAAAGGAAGATTATAAAAATGACATCATGAGTATGATTGACCTAACCGCCTATAAAGCCTCAAAAATATGTAAGGTTGACTTAGGTGAAAAAGGCGCAAAATATAATAAACAACAAACATTAGAATATTGTGAAGATATTACCCAATTATTTAACAAACTAGATCATCAAATCCAAGAGTTGTTAGGGACAATGAGCCATCACGAGGAAGAAGCCAATGCACCTATTCGTGCGTTATTAAATTGTTATGAAACACTTGAAAGTTATATCTCTAAATTTTCTATAGCTGCTCGTATTTATGGAGATTATTTTGAAAAAAGTGATTTCGACCGTACAATCATTGTGAAAACGAAAGATAAATTAGATAAAAACATTTCACATTTCATCAATGATTTACGTCAATTTTCTAAAAATCATTTTAATCACGAAATGTATGAACCAACATTAAAAGTTAAACCTGAATAGCAAATAAGCGTTCTAAATTGAAAAAGTCCAATTTAGAACGCTTTTTATTAGTGATTAAACGTTATATGTTTTTTTTCATAAAAATGATTAATTGTATTAATTATAATTCCTAAGATAATGATCCCGCCTGATACAAATGTAATCGTAAGATATGGGAATCCCATTGATAATAGTATTGATCCCACGATTGCACCTAAAAAGTTTGCAATATTAAAGACTGAAGCTGCAAGTGTACTTGCAAGTAACGGTGCCTCATGTGCACTTAAAATCACTTTACTATTTAATAGAGGCGTTGTACCGAAAGTGCCGAAACCAAATAAGAAACAAATAATAATTGCTAAAATCGCACTATGCACTGCTGTTACAAATAAAACAATCGTTATAAAAAGTAACACAAAGGTATAGAACAAGTACTGGGTAAGTTTATGTTCTGGTACATTACCTGTAAGCAAGTTACCAACCACACCGCCAAGGCCAAACATAAATAAACATACAGTTAAACCAACAATTCCAAATGGTGCATATTTATGAATCATTGGCTCCATAAACGTATAAGTTGTGAATACGCCTGAATAACCAAAGACAATAATTGCCATTACAATTAAGATATGTGGATTTTTAAATAGTTTTAATTCTTTTTTCACACTCGCTTCTGTACTCAAAGCGACATGAGGTACAAACTTCATCATTCCTAACATAGTAATGACAGCTAACAAAATCATGACGCCAAAGACAAAGCGCCAATTCGCAAATCCACCTAAAAATGAACCGAATGGCACGCCAATCATCACTGCAATTGTTAATCCAGCTTGAACTAGAGCAATCGCTTGTGGTTTTTTACCCTGTGGCGCGACGGCTGCCGCCACACTCATACATACGCCAAAGAACGGTGCGTGCATAGAGGCTGACAATAATCGAGATAACAGTAGTATTGGAAAATTCGGTGCTAACATCCCTATTATATTACTTATAATAAAAATGGCCATCAATACTGGGAGTAAACGTTGTGCGCGTACTTTTAAAGTAAATATACGCATTAACGGACCGATTAATGCGACACTAATAGCATACACACTAATTAATAACCCTACACTCGAAATAGGCACTTTCATATCGCTTGCAATTTGAGTTAATAAACCAGTAACAACATATTCTGCCATTCCAACTGTAAATGTACCTAACATAAATATGAAGAACATCATTCTGTTATCTTTCATTATTGTTTCCTCCTTTTTCTCTCTAAAAATCATATGAAAGATATACTACACAAAATTACATTCTCTGTGAAGAGATTTTTTTAAATTTTTTATTTCTCAAAAATATAGTAATGACAAGTTTTCATATTTTTTCATTATGTTAAAAGTAAGACAATTTCAAAAGGCTTAACTAAAGTTTTATATAATCTAATTTCTATTAATATATGTATTTATATTCAATGTATTGAATATTGTATTTTATAAAACATTTTTCCTCGGTTGACGATGAATTAACATTAATGCCACAACAACGCATAAACCTCCTAAAATTAAATGAAGCGTGAAGGGCTCTCTTAATCCTATAATTGAAAATAGTGTCGAAAATAGTGGTACTAAAAATAAGAAACTACTCGCCGTAGTTGCCCCTCGTTGGCTTAAGCTATAAAACCATAATCCAAATGAACCTACAGAAGCTGGAATAATAAGCCAAAAGAACCATATCCATCCCCAATGATTAAGCGAACTAAGTGTATAATGTTCTTTTAAAACGAGACTCATTATCAGCATAAACATACCACCGAATAATAGTTGCCATCCTGTTAAAACCCAGGGCCCTTTATCAAACACTACCTTTTTTGTCACTATTGTATTGATTGACCAACATAATGAACCAGCTAGTGCAAAAAGCGTCCCCCATCCAAATAATGTTTCATCTAATCCGAGACATAATCCTACTCCAAACACACCAAGTATAAGTGAAGTAATTTTAATTTTTGTTAACCTTTCATCTAAAATAAAATGTGCTAAAAAGGCCAGCCATAGCGGGTTCGTAAATAATAGAATAGATGATATAGAAGAAGACACGCCAAATGCCATTGCAAAATTTAATAATCCCATCGTCCCTGCTGTTTGTAAAAATCCAATAACGAACACTAATATAAATCCTTTATAACTATTCCCTTTACTTGTGGGTAGAATGCCCCTTTCCCCATTTCTCATAAATGTAAGGATTAACATCATACATCCTGCGATAACAAATCGCCATCCACCAAGAAGCATAGGTGGAACATGTTCATTTGAAATTAAATATTTGCCAGTTGGAAAAGATGATCCCATAAAAATAGTCGTAAAAAGAATGGACATATAAAATGTTATTGAAGTATTTAAATGTTTTTTCACTGCTGTCGTCTCCCTATTTTTAATTAAAGATAATTGAGATATATTTTGTCTTTAAATACAATTATATAGGAACTACTTTATTTTTTAAATATAATATAAAAATATTATATAATAGGTTTGATAGGAGGCTTATATATGAAATTATCTACCGGTTGGGAACAAGCAATATATGTCTTATTAATTTTAAACCAACTCCCTCGTCAGTCAGTAATGACATCTACCGCTTTAAGCAAGCGACTTAAAGTTTCTGATTCTTACTTAAAAAAAATAGTAAAAGCATTAGTAAAAGAAAATTTGGTATATTCAACAACTGGTAAAAATGGAGGATTTACACTTAGAAAAAAACTCAAAGATATTACTTTTTACGATGTCTTTTTAGCTATTGAAGGTCGTGGCAATATCTTCTCAAGTCAACATTTACTTACCAACTTTTTAGGAGAAAAAGAAGGACACAAAGCACAACAATGTAACATCAGTATAGCTTTAAATCATATTGAACATACATTGATTTCTACACTTTCTAATATAAATTTAGACGATATATATCAAGATATTATCAAGCTTTATAATCTTGAAGACATTACACAGTGGATAAGATTAAATAGTAAGACGCTTTAGACATCCGGATGTCTAACATCAGACAATCGTTAGTCTTACCCATAATTTACTTTAGATACTTTTTGACAAATATATTTGTCAAAATGACTATGATAATATACACTGATTGTGAGGAGATGATGATGATTGCGAAATCGATTGAAAGAATTACGAGCAAGAGAAGGTTATAATCAAACGCAACTTGCTAAAAAAGCAGGCATCTCACGTCAAACTGTATCTCTCATTGAAAGAAATGACTTTACACCTTCTATTTTAACTGCTATAAAAATAGCTCGTATTTTTAATGAACCTGTTGAATCTATCTTTATAATTGAGGAGGAAGATTTATGAAAATAGGTCGTTTTATAATCACTTTGTTAATTGGCGGACTGATTGGAGGATGTATAGCTTTATTCATTGACTACAACCATAGCTTTCACTTCTTTGGAAATTATCATTATGCTACACATTCAAATGTCATTTTAATCTCATTAATCTGTGTGACGCTTATCCTAGTCTTAAGTATGTATTTAATTATGATTCAAAAAAAAGCCGTTCATTACAAACGTTTATCTGAAACACATATTGATGAAGATGAAGCAGATTCATATGATAAGAAAGCTAATTTAGCATATATGCAAAATTCATTTATTTATTATCTAGAATTAACAATTAGCTTTATTGCTCTTTTTATCATTGTCTTAGGAAATGGAAATTCTAGTACTAGTAGTTGGGCCTTACTCCCTTTTATGACAACGATTATTTCTTCGGTAATTACAGGATTATTTTATCGTAAATTTGATTCTCGCTACCCCAAATTAGGGGAAAAAAATTATGCCGAGAAATTAATTAATATTTTAGATGAAGGAGAACGACATATTTACTTTAACTCCTTGTTCAAAACATTCTATATTAACCTATCTTTAATTATGATTGGTGCAATATTTTTAGGTTTTTATTCGTTAGAAACTGGTCATTCCCAAACGTTAGGAATCTTTATTTTAATCATTTTGTTTATTTATAATGGATTTAGTCATTTATTAAAAACATATAAATTTTATCATTCATAGTTTTCACTTCTATAAAGAAAGGATCATTAGATGACACATTTACTTCAAGTACAACAACTTAATAAATCGTATAAGAATTCAAATTTCGAATTAAATGATATTTCATTTACTTTAAATCCAGGTGAGGTCATTGGCTTAATTGGTAAAAATGGATCAGGTAAATCCACACTTATTAACACATTAGTGGGTAATCGATTTAAAGATTCAGGAGAGATTTCTTTTTTCAATCAAATTATTTCCGAAAAAGATAAAGATTATAAAGAGCACGTGGGTGTAGTTTTTGATGATTTACGTGTACCGAATAAATTGACAATAACAGAGATTGATAAAGTATTTTTAAATATTTTTAAACATTGGAATAGTGATCAATTTTTCAATCTTATTCAATCATTTGAATTACCTAAAAATAATCAAATTTCTACTTTTTCTAGAGGGATGCGCATGAAAGCAGCATTAGCCATCGCACTTTCTCATGAGACAAAATTATTAATCTTAGATGAAGCAACAGCTGGTATGGATGTTTCAGGACGAGAAGAAGTGTTAGAAATTCTCGAAGATTATGTATCAAAAGGGCATGGTATTTTACTTTCATCTCATATTTCAGAGGATATGGAACAACTTGCTACAAAACTTATTTTTATGCGCGATGGTCATATTCTTTTACAAGAAGACAAACATATATTACTAACTGATTATGGCATTATCGAAACAGATGAAACTTCCCCTTTAGACTTACCTCAAGAGGTAATCATTGCTTCACGAATACGTCAAGGTCAACGTCAAACGTTAGTCAAGCAACGTCAACACTTTGAACAAGCACGCCCGCTTCAAAGTATTGATGATGCTACAAAATTAATTATGCGAGGTGATAAATAATGAAAGGACTTATACTTAGTAGTTTTTATGCTTCTAAAAAATCGCTCATAACCTATTTAATTATTGGTATTGTATTAAGTATTGTGTTTGCATTTTTTAGTCCAATGATGTGTTGTTTCATGCTAATGGTCATGTTATTATCTCCCGTATCAGATAACTTAAAACGTGAAAAAGATTCTAAATGGATGTACTATGTGTCTACCCTTCCTACACATAGACATACTTATGTAAAAGCATACTTTGCCTTTTATGGTTTACTCATTTTACTTGGTTTGATAATTGGCGCCATCATTTGTCTTATCGTGACTCAAGATATCATGGTTACATTATTTTCAGCATTCATAGGTATTGGGATGGCTTGTACGTATGCATTAATGTTTCCACTCACATTTAAATTTGGTCCTGAGAATTCAAATGTCATTATGCTTACTACAGCAGTTGTTGCTGTTGCATTATTTTTATCCATGTGGTTCTTTGCTGTTATGCCAATACTCATAAAAGCAGGTTCAATAAGTAAAATCGCTTCAAACCCACTCGTTTTAGTAGCAACTGGTAGTTATGCATTGCTTGGTGTTATTATTTTTGTCATTTCTTATTTTTCATCACTATCTATTTTTAAGAAACAAGAACTATAATCACCAACGTGTGTTCATTGAAGAACACACGTTTGCTCTATTTTATATTTTGGATACATATTGATTAAGGAGGAGAAACTATGGATATTAAAGCAATTGAAGATTATTTAAATATTGAGTCTCAACGTTATCCTCAACCTACTTTAGATGCACTTAACTATTATATGGAACGCTTTATGCTAACCGTTCCTTTTGAAAATATTAGTGTTCAAAATAAAGAAAAGATTTCAGTTGATTTAGATTATTTATTTAATAAATTTATATATCAACATCGTGGTGGGTTTTGCTATGAAATGAATCACTTCTTCGGTAGCTACTTAGAAGCTAAAGGTTTTAAAGTGTTTCGAATGTCAGCAACCGTTCATCAGCCTAATGGCAACTACAGCCCTAAAGGCTCTCATTTATCACTAGTTGTTCTTATTAACAATGGTTACTATATTGCTGATGTGGGATTTGGCGATTTACCATTACAAGCACTCCCAATAACTTCAATTGAAGCGACACAAATTGTGTTTGAAAAGACAGGTCAATTTCGTGCCATTTTTGAAACCCCTACGACGTATCTTCTTCAAAAACTGGAAGAAACAACGTGGGTAACACGTTATAAAGCAGAGTTTATTTCTCGTGATATTCATGATTTTGATAAAATGATTAACTACAATACCTCACATCCTGAATCTATATTTGTAAAGCAACTCATGATTACAAAACCACAAAATTTTGGTCGAGCTACGATGTCTTATCATCACCTTACCCTTACTAAAAGATATAAAAAAGAGCAATTCGCTGTCACACGTGAAAATTATAAAGATTTTTTAAAAACCTATTTTAATCTTGACGTTACTATTCTTCCTTTAGAAAAGTGAATACATTTACTACTGTCGCGTAAGAACAACAATGAGGTGAAAACTATGTCCGATATCGAAATTATTGGGCAACACAAAATAACTTAAAAAATATTTCAACTGAATTCCCTAAACATGCGATGACTGTAGTTACAGGCAGTGCTAGTTCAGGAAAAAGCTCACTTATTACCACAGCTTTTGAACAAAATGAAGATGCTATATTGATTAATCAAAAACCTGTACACGTATCAAATCGTTCTAATCTACTCACGTATTTGAATATTTTTGAAGGTGTGAGACTTTTTTTAGTAAACATAACTGGTCTTAAAAAAAGCATGTTCAGTACTGAAAAAATATTTATCTTTGATGAACCTACAACAAAACTTCATGAAGACGATTTACCTATTCTCGTTGACTACTTTAATCATTTGATTGATGAAGGGAATACTGTCATTTTAATCGAACATAATTTAACAATGATGACAGAAGCAGATGGATTTATTGACATTGGACCATTTGCTGGTAAACATGGAGGACAATTATTGTATGCTGGAGAACCTAAAGGACTCCTAGATATTAACAACTCTGTTACAGCAAAACATTTAAGACGATATATTGAATAATAATGATTTAACCCCCGCATGCCCTCAAACACGCGGGGGTTAACATTTACCTACACACTATTATAATAATTTATGTTGCTTCAAGAGTTCTTCTACAAACGTACCTTTTATTTTTTTCAAGAACGTGTGTAATGCAACTTGTTGTATTTTATTTTGCTCGGCTAATGTTTTCAAGTCTTTACGATCATTAAGTTCATACATCGCATCTAATAAGACACGAATATCAAATTCTGTCGCCATGACTTCTGGAACACCTCTATCTATGTCCAGTAATTGATAAACTGCTTCCATCGCTGTTCTTACAGAATATTCTGTAGTAAACACTGTATCTCTTTCTGTCTCTGCGAAGTTACCAATGAAGGCTAAGTTACGAGAGTGCTGAGGGACAACAAGTGGTCGATCGCCAATCGCTCTTGGCATGAAATATGAACAAATATAAGGCATATATACAGGAATCGTATTACAATGTTGTGTTGCGAGGCATTCTATTTGATCAATAGATAATCCCATATGATATAACCATTCTTGACATATTTCATGACCACTACATTCAACAATCGGTTTATGGATATAATCGCCCTTCTCATCTGAATATAAAGCGTATACCCATACACTCACTTCATCTTTAGGTTGTTGTTTGAATTGTTGTTGACGATTCACAGTAAAACTCATTTGCCATTTAGAATCGTTCACTGTGATAATCCCACCTGTAACTGTTTTTCCAGCTAATGGATCCCGTTTACATAAACGTTCGATAGCTTCAATGACCGTCTTGTTATTTGTCGTTACCGTTGCTGAGACGAACCAACTTTTATCTGGTAAATCTTTATAAAATTTTTCAGGATTACCAAACTCAGGGCTTTGTTTGGCTAAGTTACGCCATAAGTTCCAACTTCCGCCAATATCTTTTGTAGGAGGTGCGGGTGTGTCATTATCACCATATGTTGAACTTTCTGTGATACTACCATTAGTAATAAATACGAGATCATCGGGTGTGAGCTGAATCGTTTCTTTATTACCATTTCGTTTTAGTTCAATTGTTTTAGCAACTTTGTCTTTGGTAGTAACATCTACTTTAACGTCAAGCACTTGGACATTATATTCAAATTGCACACCATGGGACGTTAAGTATGCAACCATAGGGCGTACGAGTGATTCGTATTGATTATATTTAGTAAATTTTAAAGCACTAAAATCAGCTAATCCTCCAATGTGATGCACAAATCTCATTAAATAACGACGCATTTCCATCGCAGAATGCCAAGGTTCAAATGCGAACATCGTTTTCCAATAAATCCAAAAGTTCGAATTCATGAAATCCTCTGACAAGACATCTGAAATTGTTACATCATTTAAATCTTCTTCTTTCATCAAACATAATTGAAGTATGTCTTTCATTGCTTGTTTCGTTAAAGTAAAGTCTCCGTCTGTAGGCAAGCGTTGACCCCTTTCTTCAATAACACGACATCGTGAGTAGTTTGGATCTTCTTTATTTAACCAATAAAACTCATCTAAAACTGAAGTATCTTCAATTTCAAGTGATGGGATGGAGCGAAATAAATCCCATAAACACTCGAAATGGTTCTCCATTTCTCTGCCACCACGCATGACATAGCCTTTCATTGGAAGTTCAGTTCCATCCAAACTTCCACCAGATTTAGATAATTCTTCTAAAATGTGAATGTTTGACCCATCCATTTGCCCATCTCTAATTAAAAAACATGCAGCAGCTAAAGATGCTAATCCAGAGCCAATAAGATAAGCAGATTTTTGTGCAACATAGTCAGGTTTTTTCGGACGTGCAAATGCTTCATAATTTCCATTACTATAGTACATATGATTCACTTCCCATTTTATTTATATTTTTAAGTAATCTATGAAAAGTAGTAAACTATAAGTAAACGCTTTAGAAATTAATCTACCCTTCGCTTATATTATAATCATTTTATAAAATATTATTGTGAGTCAGTTAAGTGAAAATGTAACTTAAGTGACATTTTTGATAAAATGTCCTAAATGAGAGGTGAACAACATGAATAATCAAGATTTACGTGTACAACGAACAAAAAAAGCACTCATTACTACATTCTCAGATTTGCTTGAAACGAAATCTTTTGACAATATCACGATTCAAGATTTATGCGAAAAAGCAAATGTACGTCGTTCTACATTTTACCGTCATTTCAATGATAAGTATGATTTACTTAATCATATTGTTGGTACATTAATTGAATATTTTCGAACGTTACATTTGCCTGAAATTGATCCAAAAGATCCGAGACAATTTTTCAATAAATTTATGAAAGATATTTTACTTTTCATTAGTGATAACAAAGCAATGGTAAAAAGTGTCATTTCTATCAATATTTATAGTGAAGTTTATCAAATTTTATATAATCAAATTTATGCAGTGGTTAAACGACAAATTGAATTTGATAAACAAATTGGACAATTTTACATAGATGAGTTCATTTATGGAGAATTTCTAGCTGGAGGCATTTTAAGCGTTATTCTAAACTGGATTCAGTATGGTCAACAATCCATTGATGACGTGTCTTCA
The DNA here is from genome assembly GCF_026222585.1 of Staphylococcus sp. SUC_1.2. Taxonomy (NCBI): domain Bacteria; kingdom Bacillati; phylum Bacillota; class Bacilli; order Caryophanales; family Staphylococcaceae; genus Staphylococcus; species Staphylococcus sp. SUC_1.2. Next base: position 32,738 of record NZ_JANJPM010000004.1, read on the forward strand.
GATATCGTTACCATGATTTGTGGAGCGAGAGAAGTTCATTTAAAGTTATTAAAATAAAACGAGAGCGGGAAACAAATATCGTACTGACTTATTAAATTGTTTGACCTTCATCTCACAATTAATAGTACGGTAAAGGATATCCCGCTTTTATTTAGAACCATTTCCATACTTTTTTAGCATTTACTCGTGGATACGTCGTTTCTGGTAAGAAATCACGTTTATAATGCACATAGGCTTTTCCGTCTTTATTGATTCGTATATCCCATTTTTTATTATCTTTAGGAACGGTATCATATAAATTTTTATCTACTTTATATGTCTTACCGCCAATCTTATGTTCTCCTTTAGATAATACTTTTTTGTATTCATATTCTTTGCGATAATGTTTAAAAATCGCATTCCCTATTCGATTACGATTGTATTTAGCATTATTATCCATATACGGTGCCACATTCATAACCACTTCATTGAGTCGAAGGTGATTTTGTTGGTTAGTTAAAGCAATATTATATCCTTTATCACTCGTACCCGTTTTCAATCCATCTGTACCTTTTAAGTAAAGTGGCTCATGTTTAATTGATAAATTAGTATTGTTAAAAGTATAACCTTTTTGAGTATCTTGACTAAGTTGCGTTATGTTTAAAATTTTCGGATGTTTGGCGATTAAGTGATGAGATAATATCGCAATATCTTCTGACGTACTTTTAGGATAAATATCTTTTCTATATTTCTTTGGTGCTTGTTGTCCAAGTAAATCATTAGCAGCACCTGCTGGATTCACAAAATGTGTATGTTTCATATGAAAAGCCTTAGCTTGTGCATTCATTTTGTCTGTGAACGTTGACGTATTGCCGCTCACTTGTTCTCCTAAAATCATTGCGGCTGAATTGCTTGAAGGTAAGGCTGCCTGTGTTAATAAATCTTTAATAGTATATATTTGACCTTGATTTAAAGGGACAGATGTTAAATTTGGCTTTTTAGATAATTGATCATACGCGCTCGTGATTTTAACTTTATCGTCTAACTTAAGTTTTCCTTGATGAACTGCTTCTAATGTTAAATAAAGGGTCATCATTTTAGACAAAGAAGCAGGATCCGCTTCTTTATTTCCTTGGAAATTATATAATATTTGGCCTTGTTGTGTCGTAAGCGTTACACCATCAGGTTCATAATTTGAACTTACTGCGACATTACCTTCTTTATTTGTAATATCAACGGGTGTTTCTGCTGCATGAGAGATTGAAGTTCCTAATAATGTAAATAAACTAAGTATTCCAATACTTTGTGTTACTTTCAAAAACATTATATTACCTACTTTTTATTTTTATAATATTGTATAATATATTTTATAACAACTTTATAGGCGAATTACAACTAAGTATCTAATATATATTCTTTAATTATAAAATAAAGAAGAGTTGAACAAATGGTCTTATGAATTTTGTCCAACTCTTTTGTTTATAGCATACTATTGATAGGATTTATCTCCTTTAAAATATTGACGATCTTTCTCACTATACACCTTACTCGGATCTAAAAATGGTTTTAATTTATACTTAAAATCATATAAATTTAATCCATCAATCGCAACACGATCTTGATAGACACTATCATTGCCGATATCTGTAAAATTATTTGGTCCTACACCTGCTAAAAATTTAAATCCTTCATCATGAACAAGATATTGATATGCTTTAGACCCTCTATCTTGAGCACCGTGTGGATAGATAAATACATCTGTTTTGCCTATAATGGGCTCTACTTCGTTTTTCCAACGTTTCGTATCACGAATAATTTGATCATATGAACTATTTGCAAAATCGATATGTCCCCATGAATGACTTGCAAATGTCCAACCATCTCTTTTCATTGCTTTGACAACTTTTTTAGCATCTCTTTTACGTTTTAGATAATCTTTATTATTTAACTCATTTGTTCGATAACCTAACACGCCATTGTATCCTGTTAGCGCAACGACGCCTTTTTGACCATTGAGTGAAAAGTCAGGATGGTCTTTCACGAATTGATTCAATATAGGTACAATATCATTTGTTTCACTTGTTGTTACCTTACCATTTTTATCTTTAGTTTCAGAAACGACATGTTGTTTCTGATCTAACACTAAACGATCTGCATATCCATGACCTCTCATGTACTCATAATAATTCATATCATCAATGGATAAAATTAATGGTTTCTTACCCCTAGGTAATTTTAATTCTTTTCTAGTAACTGTCTTCCCTTTTAAATCATAAGCCTCATGTGGATCTATTAATATGTAATGGTGTTTATAGAGTTCATTTAATGAACGCTTAAACTCATCAGCTGTAATCATCCAATCAAAATTACCCTTAGCTTGATTCTTCTCTTGTGTAAAAGCTACTTTAGGTTCAGTAATCACTGGATGATAAAATACATGTGCAATATCACCTTGATACACTTGCCAATCTTTTTTATTCTGAGTACTTTTTTTCGCATATATATTTGCGATATTTTCTTTATCCTTTTTAGTGTCTTTCTTTGATGATGACAATGTTGAAAATTGACATGCACATAAAACTATAGATATTAAAACAATAAGCGTGCTAAGTAAATATGTCTTAGTCATATAGTTACTCCTTTAAGTTATAGAAATATTATAATACCTCCCAACATTATATAATAATTTTATATTATTTATAATAGATGTGTTTCAACTTTTGAATACGCTTATTTTAAAATAGACTTAACACGTTTATATACAAAACCTACATATCTAAATCTTGAGCTATATCATTTATTGTGGGCATACCACCTTGTGCGCCAAGTGCTGTAACTGAATGACTAGCGGCGACATTAGCAAATGCAATAGCTTTAGCAAGTGAATAGTCTTTTTGTAATCCGACTGCAAGCGCACCATTAAATGTATCCCCTGCGCCTGTTGTATCTTTTACTTCTCGTTCAATACCTTGAATTTCAACTTGTTCTAAACCATCGTAAAATACAGCGCCCAATGCACCTTGTGTCACAATCAGTTTATCAGGATAACGTTCTAAAGCTTGTTCAATGTCTCCTTCAAACATATTTTCACTTTCAGTTTCATTTGGTGTTAAGTATGTCACTTGTTCCAATATATCATCTGAAATGTCTCTATATGGAGCTGGATTTAAAATAGAAGTGAGTTCATGTTCATAGCAATAATGAACAGTGTGAGCAACAACATCAGCTGGAATCTCTTGTTGAAGTAACACAATATCTCCTTTATTTGCTTTTGATAAAGCTGAGTCTACCAAAGAGACTGTGACTTTATGATTTGCTGAAGGTACAACAATAATACTATTATCATTATCAGCTAGTGTAATGTGTGCGGTACCTGAAGGTCCTTTTACTTTTTTTACATATTCAACATTTACATGATTATGCTTTAGATTTTCAAGAATTTGTTTACCTAACATATCATCGCCAATACACCCTACCATGTGAACATGGTCACCTAATCTTGCTGCTGCCACTGCTTGATTCGCGCCTTTACCGCCTGGTGTAGTGAAAAATGTATTTCCTAATACTGTTTCACCTTTACTTGGCACTTGGTCAGTCGACACAACCAAATCCATCGACATACTTCCCACAACATATATACGTTTCATATTAACCCTCTCCTTTTTCTTTCTCATCCATATCATATCTAAATTAGCATAAATAATAAAAAAAAGAGTGAGACAACACATTTAAAAAGAAATGCGGTCTCACTCTCATTAATATGTTCTAACTTTTAACTTCATGCTGCTCTTTACCTGCAAACATCACAAGCCACGTTGCAAAAATAAATGGAGCGGTGAAAATAGGAAGACCAATTGGGGCTAATGTTGTAGCTAATGCACCATGCATCACTACTGTTAATAATAAACCAGTAATCACTGCAAGAATCGGATTGAATTTTGTTTTAAACGTCGCACCCAACGCAATACCCGTTAATATTGAGTTATAGCCGTACAATCCATCAGTAATAGTGGGATAGTCTCCACCTAGTAATGTGATACATATCACTGCTAAAATACTTGATACTACTGCATAGATCCCGCCTTTTACTGAACCAATAAAAATACCAATAATAATTAACAGACTACCAATGATTGATGTCACTAAGAAAATTTCACTAAAGTTTGTAATGATACCGCTAATAAAATTCACATGTGAATGACTGATGTCTGGATGTTTAATTTTAGTAGGCAAAATATCTATTGTGATATGCATTTTTGAAAATTGCATGCCCATTGCTAAAATTAACCAAGTCATAAAGACAAATGGAAAAGTTAACATGGGTAGACCATATGGTTTTAAAATTTCTCGGATTGCAGCTCCAACTGGTAAAGTAAGAGTGGTCGCTACAATAAGTACAATCCAATTCACTAAAGATGCTTCTAAGAATAACGCTAACCCGATTGCTGTTAATACTGAATTGTATCCAGCTAATCCATCATGGACTTCATCCTCACTATAATTAAAGTGCGGCGCTAGAATAAGTGCAATGAGACTTCCCACTGTTGCTCCTAATCCAATCTTCCAATTTGCAATAAATAATCCTATCAAAATACACAGCCCAGACCATTTATTATTCATAAATACAACTTGAGCAACATTTTTTAAAAATATTTCTAAATACTTCACAAGCTCACCTTTACCTTTTCTTAATAATTACCCCTATAGTTCATATTTTTAAACACATTGATGCTTTTTAGAAACATCTTAATGCCTAAAGCACACCGTTCACTTACGACTACATGCATTTAATTAACGAAATTTATGTAGATGATGCGCTTATCATCTACGATAAATTACGCATGCCTCCAAGAGAAACAAAAATGAGTCCGATTGGTTATATGGAAAACTATACACATCTTGGTTCGGCTTATTGTATACACCCTGATATAATGCAAAAATTCATTGAAGATGTGTATGATGACATTAATGATTATACAAAACAATACGATTACCGTATTGGTATTACGCAATTACCTATACATGGTTTTACAGTACGTGTATTATCTAATCTGACACAAGAAATTGAAGAAGTGCTTACACGCGTCCAAGCTTATATTGCTGATAAATTGTATCATCGCCAACTCGACTTTTTAAGAAAATATTAATTAAAATACACCTTATATCATGAGTATAAAGACTCGATATAAGGTGTTATTCTTTTATACTTATTTTTCTATTTTTATTTATTATCATTAAATATATATTGATAGATATCATGCGAAACTTGTTCAAAATCGTCAACATTAAGTGAAAGATAGAATTTGAGTTTAGGCTCTGTTCCTGAAGGACGTAATGCAACAAATCCCTCATCAAAGATTAACCGAATCACATTTGACTTTGGCAGAGATATCGTTTCAACTTTATCATCCCGTTTATTGATTCTCTTTTGACTTTGATAGTCTTCAACCGCTATCACTTTTAATCCGCCCAACGTATCTGGAATGTGTTGACGAAGATGTTCCATTAACGTTGCAATCTCTTGTTGACCTTTTTGCCCTTCAAATACTTTAGATATAGGTTGGTCACAATAATATCCTATTTCTTCGTAAATGTCAGTTAATGCATCGCGTAAGGTTTTACCTTCATTTTTTAAAATTGACGCATATTTGATCACAAGTGGCACAATTTGAATGGCATCTTTATCTCTCACAAAATCTCCCGCAAGATAACCATAACTTTCCTCGTAAGCAAAGATAAACGCTTCATCGTTATTTAATTCGCGAATGGCCTTGGCAATAAATTTAAAACCAATTAAGACTTCCTTCACAGTGACTCCATGTTGCTTTGCGAAACGTTTTCCTAGTTCACCACTTACAATGGATTGAATCATGACTGGATATTTAGGAAGCGTCGTATGATCAACTAAATATTTAATCATTAACGCACCAATCTCACTACCATTAAAATAGTGAATATGACCATCATGATCTCGTTCAACGAATCCCATTCGATCCACATCAGGATCTGTCGCAATGATTAAATCAGCTTTAGAGTATTGGGCTTGTTTGATAGCTAAATCAAACGCTTCATGTTCTTCTGGATTGGCGCTTTTTACAGAACTAAAATCAGGATCAATTTTACATTGTGAGTCAACAAGTTCAATGTTATTAAAGTGAAGGTGGCTTAGCACCTTCGGAATAATAGGTGTTCCTGTACCATGCAAACTCGTATACACCACATTTAAGTTTGATGGAGGTATGTCACCAATCAATTGGCTAATTTCCGAAAAGTAGTATTTATTAATCTCTTCTGGTAAGGGTAAAATATTTTCTTTAATTAACGCCTCATTTAATTCAATTTCTAAATGAAGTGGATCATCTAATTGCTCAATATAATTAGCCACTTCAAGTGAGGCGATATCATCGAGCTGTGCTCCATCAGCACCATACACTTTAATGCCATTATAGTCTTTAGGATTGTGACTGGCTGTAATCATAATGCCTGCAGATGTTTGAAGAAACCTCACTGCATAGGATAATTGAGGCGTTGTTTGATATGTATCTGATAAATACACTTTTATATGATGTGTTGCTAAAATATGTGCGATAATTTCTGCAAATTCAGCTGATAAATGACGAATGTCATAATGAATGACAATGGAAGGTTGTGTCATATTATCTTGTAAATAATATGCAATTCCTAAAGCTAGACGTTGAATGGTATATCGATTTAAACGTCCTGGTCCTAAACCAAATTGACCACGAATACCTGCTGTTCCAAAGGAAAGTGTCGTTTCAAACCCTTCTTGTTGAAATTGAGATGATTGTTGGTCATAGAATGATCCTACGAGACTATCTGCTTTATGTTTTATCCAATTGTCTTTCATCCAATACTCCTCTCATACATGATGTATGTCATATTATTTCTTATAGTATAATCTATATTCTTTGATGTTTCACATTATACTTTAAATTGAACGATCTTTATCACGTCATAACTTACAACATAAACATGTATTTAAATTAAGAAACTCCCTCACTACTATAATGAGCAAGGGAGTATTGAATTGAAAACGCCTCTGTTACTTGTCTAGGATTGAAACTGATAACTTTGATGACCTTTAGCGAAGCCTTCCACTGTATAAATCATTGATCCACCTTCTGAGCCATTTTCAATATCATTTGTACATATTAACAGCTGATTCGTTTCTGGTATAAATTGTGGATGCGTAGAACGTAGCATTTTTCCTTCGTCCCGACCTGGCATTAAAATTTGTCCAATTGGATACCCTCTTTTATTAAAGACAAGAACTCGGCCTTGTCCATACATCGCAACATATAAATTATCATCACTATCAATACAAACAGAATCAGGTCCTTCATGACCAGTGAAATAATACGGTATGGTTGCTCCAAACGGTGCAATAGTCACACCATCATCTTCTAATTGGATACGATGAAGGCGATTCGTCGTTGTTTCAGTTACCCACAGGACTTTTTCATCGGTACTAAGTGCGATACCATTAGCAACAGAAATATTTTGTATCACTGGTGTTACCGTTTTAAAATCAGGAGAAACGTAGTAGACGCCACCTTTAGGATTCGTTGAATACCCTCTAAAGTCGGTGAAATAAAAACCACCTTTACTGTCAAATACCATATCATCAATACAATAATCTGTATTGATTTCTGAAATAATCTCTTCAAAGTGTTCTCCATGTTCATCAGTTGCAAAAATACCACCTGTAGATTCAAAGTCACCTAAGTAACATGTAAACAATCGTCCATCTTTATGAATTTTTACTGCAGCTGGATTTTGTTTTTCTGATTGAAACGCTACAGAAATATCTTTACTTGGTAGATTAACTTTGAAAATCTTTCCACCAAATACTTCACATAAAAATAAGTTATGTTCTCTATCAAAATTAAGTCCTTCAAGTTGAAGTCCTTCATCTGAAATTTTTAGCCATGGTTCAGCTGTAACTGTTTGTAATTCACTTTCAGAAACAATAGGAACCACACTTTTAGACTTACCACTATACGTTAATTTAGGTAATTCATTATTTGTCATATTAAATAAGCCTCCTTATGTCATTCATTTACATAGTTTATTATACGCTTGAAACATTCTAAACTTAAGCTTACTATATGTAATCGATTTCAATAAGTAAAATGATTCTCCTTGTATAGGTCAATTGACTGATTTATGAGCGCAAATATTGAAAGAAGTTATAATTTTGTTAAAATATTATAATGTCGATTTTTATATAAATAACAATTTAGATACGTTTAACATACAGATAAATTAACTTTTAGAGGAGAATCAGAAAATGGATTATAGAGTGTTATTGTATTACAAATATACAACAATTGATGACCCTGACACATTTGCTACCGAACATTTAGCATTTTGTAAAGAGCATAACTTAAAAGGTAGAATCTTAGTATCTACAGAAGGTATCAACGGTACATTATCTGGTACAAAAGAAGATACAGATCAATATATTGAACATATGCATGCAGATGAACGTTTTAAAGATATGACTTTCAAAATTGATGAAGCTGAGGGGCATGCATTCAAAAAAATGCACGTACGTCCTAGAAAAGAAATTGTTGCTTTAGGTTTAGAAGATGATGTAGATCCACGTGTGACAACTGGTAAATATTACTCACCTAGTGAGTTTAAAGCTGCATTAGAAGATGACGATACTGTTATTTTAGATGCACGTAATGATTATGAATTTGACTTAGGTCATTTCCGCGGCGCCATTCGCCCAGATATTACACGCTTCAGAGATTTACCAGATTGGATTCGTGAAAATAAAGAAAAATTAGATGGTAAAAACATTGTGACGTATTGTACGGGTGGCATCCGTTGTGAAAAATTCTCAGGCTGGCTTGTAAAAGAAGGCTTTGAAAATGTAGGACAATTACATGGCGGTATTGCTACGTATGGTAAAGACCCAGAAACAAAAGGTGAGTACTGGGATGGCAAAATGTACGTCTTCGATGAACGTATTAGTGTCGATGTGAACCATGTAGATAAAACAGTGATTGGTAAAGAACACTTTGATGGCACTCCATGCGAACGTTATATTAACTGTGCAAATCCAGAATGTAATAAACAAATTTTAGTATCCGAAAAAAATGAAGCAAAATATCTTGGCGCATGTTCATATGACTGTGCCAAACATGAACGTAATCGCTACGTTGCAAAACACCATATTAGTGATGAGGAATGGAATCGTCGTTTAGAAAACTTTAAAGATGTTCCTGAACATATTCACGCATAATGACATGTACCCTTTATAAGTATCAACCTACTTTTAAAGGGTACTTTTACATAATTACTGTGCTATAATAACTTAAATTGAAACTTACCTAAGGTGATTGTTATGAAGAAGCACAGTAAAGATTACTTCCATCTTTTTTATAGTCAGCTATTCGCAAATACTGGAGACGTGTTAACCGTTGTCGGCTTAATTTCGGTAGTATATAGTATGACCTCAAAAACGACTGCCGCTTCTATGATTCCAATTATTTTTACTTCCGGTCTCTTTGTTAGTAGCTTTATTTCAAATTATATTTATCAGTATTTTACTCAAAAACAAGTATTATGGATTTTCCAAGGGCTTAAACTTGTGAGTCTATCCATCATCGCAAGTCTACTTATATTCGAGGAATCTCCAATATTTATTTTTATTCTACTATTTATAAATGCTCTATTTGATGGATTTACCAATCCAATTAAGAACGCGATGATTCCTTTTATTGAAAAGAAAGAATACATAACTTCGGCGAACGCTTTAATGAATATGATGAGTAGTATGGTTCAATTGTCGATATGGGCATTAGGTGGATTTCTGATGAGTCTGATTGGCGCTAAATATTTATTTTTATTTGCGCTTGTACTAGAAATCCTATCCTACTTCTTTATTATTCAACTTTCAGAACGGCATATTTATAATAATGAAAAAGAAAATATATTAAATAGCTTTAAAACTGTATTACATCATAACTATTCCAATAAACTGAGTTTATATCTAAATCTATCTACAATTTTCGAATCTGTCGCAACGTCCATTTGGGTTGCTGCAATTATCCTTACATATACGAGAACATTTTTACATGTCGATGATTTTTGGTTTGGACTCATCAATGCTGCCTTCTTTAGTGGGACGATTATTGCTGGATTATGGATAAATGGTAAAGATCAATTTTTCACAAAAATAAGTTACCCTATTATTATTTATATTCCGCTCATATTAGCTTTTATTAATGCCAGCTTTATCCTACATCAATCTGTGTTACTTGCTTTACTCATGTCATTATTAATGGGAATTTTCGAAGATTCACGCTATATTTCTTTAAACTCAGTTGTACAACGTGAAGTACCAAAAGAAGCCCTAACATCCACCTATATACTGAATAATTTATTAAGCAGTATATTTTTCTCACTTGGTACTTTAGGTATTTCTCTTGTTGTAGATAATCAAGGAGTGATGTGGGCATATGTAATTAGTAGCGTTGCTTATGTGTTAACATTTGTTTTAGGTTTATATTTTAAAACAGCAATTAAAAATTAATTTACGAGGAGACGACGATATGTGTACAGGCATTACATTTCAAGCCAGCAATGGAGATGTTATTTTTGGAAGAACGATGGATTACGATTATCCTTTGAACGGGTTTCCTGCAGTTCAACCTCGAGGATACTCCTTTAAATCGCATGTCGACTATGAAGGGGAAACGTTGTATGCCTTTGCAGGTGCTGGTTCTGATATGGAGGGATTTGTTTTTGGAGATGGCGTCAATGAACATGGACTTGCCATGTCAAATCAATACGATCGTGGATATGCGTCATATGCGACAGACATTCGTGAAGGCTATATCAATATTTCGCAAACAGAAGTCCTTGTGTGGGCGCTCGGCTATAACAGAACTATTGAAGAACTTATTGAAAATGCGAAACAAGTTAACGTTGTAGCCTATTCATATAGTGATATTAACGAAGTTCCTCCATTACATTATCATTTATCTGATGCGACAGGGCGCACTGTGGAAGTGACATTTGTTGAAGGACGTATCGTCGTGATTGATAATCCAATTGGCGTACTCACAAATAACCCAGATTTAAATTGGCATTATGAAAATTTGAAACACTATATGCATGTGACACCATATAACATTGACAATGCATTTTCAAAACAATTGAACTTAGGGAATACGAATGGCACATTCGGTTTACCTGGAGGGTATACATCTGGCGAACGTTTTGTTCGAGCAGCTTATCTTGTTCATCACTTATTACCAAATAGCGATGACCATCCTATCTTAGATGCATTTAGAATTTTAGACCATGTGAGTGTACCAAAAGGCGCTGTTCGCCCTTCAGACAATGGATTTTATTATACGTTATATCAAACTGTTTTTAATTTAACGACAAAAACACTCTATATTAAATATTATGACTCGAATACCATTACAGAATTACAACTTACCGATGACTTAATAAATCGTGACGATTTGGTAGTCTTTTCGAGAAAGAATAAAGGGTTATATACTGAAAAAGTGAATGACTAACATATTTTTAAATCTAATAAAGTACCTCTCTTACAATTTGATGTAAGAGAGGCTTATTATTTTTTTACTTTTATCATTCTTTATTTTATCTATAAACTAATCCACCATCAGTTAAAATGGCTTGTCCAGTAATATAATCTGAATCTGATGATGCTAAGAATGATACTAAAGAAGCCACATCTTTTGGTTCTTGATAACGCCCGAGTTTAATTGCTGATGAGAACTGTTCAAATGCTTCACCAGGTTTTAGATTACTATCTAATTTAACCATTTCAGCATCAATACGATCCCACATTTCAGTTTTAGCAACTCCAGGACAATAAGCATTCACCGTAATACCTTTTTCAGCTAATTCTTTCGCTGCAGTTTGAGTGAGAGAACGTACTGAATGTTTAGTAGCACAGTATGTACCTAATACCTCATAAGATTCATGTCCTGCAATACTGCATGCGTTAATGATTTTACCTTTACTATTTTGCTTAATAAACTGTTTTGCTGCCGCTTGAATTCCAAATAACGTGCCATATACATTTATATGGAATAATTTATCCAATTCATCTTCTGTAATATCTAAAATAGGTGATACCGCATCTACACCAGCATTATTTACAAATACATCAATTTGACCAAATTCTGCCACTGCAAATTGAACTAATTCTTCTTGCTCTTTTTTCTTAGAAACATCACTATGAAATGCTACCACGTTATATCCATTCTCTTTAAATTCTTGTTCTGTTTTTTCTAGAGCTTTTTGATTAATATCTTGAATCACAATATTAAATCCATCATTGGCTAAACGTTGAGCAATTCCTTTTCCTAATCCTGCTGCTGAACCTGTAATGACTGCTGTTTTTGTCATAATACCACTCCTTTTACATAATTATTTTACCCTTCTAGTTTAATTTTATTCTTAATTTTAAATAATTCACAAACTGTTCATATATCTTTTACGTTGCCTTATATCATCATCTGTTTAATGATGTAAATAAGTGTTTATACCTTACGTATTAAACTGTAAAAAATTAAAGGAGAGGTTTTCTTATGAATATTTTAGTTACTGCATTTGATCCGTTTGGCGGAGAAAAGGTAAATCCGGCATTAGAAGCGGTTAGACAACTGGACCCTACTATTGGGGCACATACCATTACAACATTAGAAATCCCAACTGTATTTCACAAATCAAAAGATGTGATTCAACATGAATTAGAACATCATCATTACGACGTGGTATTATCGATTGGACAAGCAGGGGGACGTTTTAATATTACACCTGAACGTGTAGGCATTAATATTGATGATGCACGTATTGCGGATAATAAAGGAAATCAACCCATTGATGTTGCCATTCATCCAGATGGTGCACCAGCCTACTTTTCAAATCTTCCTATAAAATCAATGACAGAAGCGATTAAAAAAGCGGGTGTTCCAGCAAGTTTATCGAATACCGCAGGCACATTTGTCTGCAATCATGTACTTTATCAATTAGGCTACCTTGCAGATAAGTTTTATCCTAACTTACGATTTGGCTTTATCCATGTTCCCTTTATTCCAGAACAAGTCATAGATAAACCTAATACACCTTCGCTGTCTTTAGATACGATTACAAAAGGAATTACAGCAGCAATCCATGCGATTTCAGACCATCCTGATGTTAAAGTAGCTTTAGGAGAAACACATTAGAAAATGAGATAATTAGTTATAGATAAGATACAATTTCTATAATTAAAACAATTCTTTTTGTCTACAAAATATATAATTTTGTAGACGTTTTTTACTTTCAAAATAAATGTTTCCATGTATCATTAATAAGTGATGAATACAAATTGAAAGAGGTTTTAAATTTGAGAAAGCATCTGCTTTTGTCATTCGTGATGTGTGCCTCACTACTATTAACTGGATGTACACATGATTAGCATCAACACAAAGAAGTGAAAGTATCTCTTGCACGAGAATTTAACCCGAGTCAGTTAGATGCACAATCATTTGACATTCCAATGCCTGTCTACAGTGCAATATATCAATCTTTTGTTACATATGGAGAAAATGGAAAGATTGAACCTGGTTTAGCTAAATCTTGGGAAGTATCTAATAATGGAAAAGATTTTACATTCCATTTAAAACACAACATTAAATTTAATGACGGTTCAACTTTCAACGCAAAAGCAGTCAAATTTTCATATGGATAGCAAAAGCATTGCTTGTAGAACCAAATATCTTGATTTTAGATGAAGCAACAACAAATTTAGATGTGATGAATGAAGATATCATCTTACAGATGTTACGAGAGTTTCAATATTTACAATTAATTATCATTACGCATGATTCATATGTATTACAAGCTTTGTCTGGTAAACATTTAAATGTTGGTTAGTTCAAAATAAAGAGTGGGACAACAAATTCATAATGCGTTTTGTCTCACTCTTTTCATAAATCGTTCAACTATTTTATAAAGTAAGTTGTAGGTTGAAATCAGAGTATGTTATGTTCAAGTTGTAGTATACGTCGTTCAAATAAAAACATTAGAGGTGATACAACCATGACTCAACAAGGTATTACAGAAACACGTATGCATTCAGATTCAAATCTTGACTCTCACCATTATAAAAATGATGAACGCTATCCTAAAGGAAATCGCTTCTTAAATGTTCTTATTTTTATAGGATGGATGTTACTTGCTCAGATTCCTATTGTTCTTATTTTATTTATTACTAACTTTTCTGCAAAAATGGATATTACAAGTGGAACACTAGCAACACTATTATTTATGATGTTAGCCGCTGTCGTTATTTGGCTGGTTAGACGTTATTATCAACGGCATACATATGAGCCAATTAAACCGTTTAAACGCAAAGATATTATGATTAATATCGGATGGGCACTATTACTTCGCGTTATTGTTATTGGAATGAGTTTTCTAATGATGGCAATAACAGGTCAAGCACAAACAGAAAATGATAAAGCATTACTTGGTAACTTTCAAGGCGCGAAACCTTCTCCCGATCAACTTGGACAAGCGTTTCCTGTCATTGTATTTGCACTCACCCTTACGTTTGTAGCACCTTATTTAGAAGAATTAATTTATCGAGGTATCTTTAAAGAGACACTATTTAAACGTAGCAGTTTTTGGTTACCATTTATTTTATCTTCACTTATTTTCGCTTCTCAACATGGTATTTCAAATTGGGTAGCTGTTTTAATGTATATCACGATGGCGATGATTTTTTATCTCGCTTATCATCGTCGTCATAACGTTAGAGACAGTATGATGGTTCATATGATTCATAATGGCGTGACGGGTATTGTAATTATTGTGAGTTACTTTATCGCAATGTTTAGCTAAAAAAGTATACTAGTTAAATTAAGTCGACAACTATCTCGCCAAAAAAGGAGTGGAACGGAATTCATTTTAAATTCGTCGGCCCACTCCTTTTTTAATTCATTCGATTAATCTATATCAATATGATTTGAATCCTCATTAAACGCTTCAGTTTTAATATTTTTTTCTTCCAAGAAATTTGTAATATCTTGTTTTTCTCGATCATTTACAATATCTTGATCTTTATTCACTTGCTCAATATCATTAAAAATAGATGTATCATCATCTGATTTTAATGATATTTCTAAACTTTTTTGCTCTATGCGATTGGCTGTTGAAATATAACGACTTATTTTATCAGTATAGATCGCATAGTCATTATTTGGCATCTGATTATTTTGAATGTATTGTGCAAAATTTGCATCATTCTCATTCTCTAATTGAACAAGTTTCTTTAATTTATTTGCTTCTGTATTGGATAATTTTTGATTGGAATATAATTTCATTTTATATGTATTCATCGTATCATTGATTTTTTTATCAATATTAATATACTTTTTAATATCTTTTTTAATCGTTTTCTCAGAAATCTGTACATGTCGTACTGATGTTTTTTCAAAAACATGATCCGGTACCTTTGTATCTGGTTCTAGACTGATATCTTGATCATCAGAACTCTTATTGTCTTCTGTTGAATGTTCTTCTTGTGTATCCGCTTTGTCCGAATGGTCACTATCCTCTTTAGACAATCGATGACATCCCACTAAGCCAATAGATAATATGAGAATAAGCGTTACTATCACTATCTTTTTCATAACTTTTCTCCTTAACTACGTTTATTCATCTTTACTTTAAGTATAGACCAATTACGACTATTTTTGAATGCGTTATAAGTTGCTATCTTTATATGGAGTACGGCACATTAACAGAGCAATAATCACAATGATATAGCCTATGATAGAGACGATAGATGCTTCAAAACCAAACTGTCCTCCCGTAAGCACCATATTTTTAAAACGTAAAACATATTGAAAGACGTTATAGTCAGTTTCTTTTGTAGTGATATAAACGACTTGAAAGACATTCCAAAAGAAATGTAAAGTGATACTCGCCCAAATGGTGTTAAATCGATATGTTGCTATACCAAACATCATACCAACTAAAGTGCCACTAGCTAACAATAAAAGGAAACTTGTAACATTTAGAGCACCATTCAATAAATGAATCACGCCAAAAAACAGTGAAGTACCAACGATTGCGATTCGAATGTTCGTTTTCTTTTCAATATAGCCCATTAAAAGACCTCGACACACCATTTCCTCGACAATAGCACCAGCTGCAGCTTGCATAAAAATAATGTAACTCAAGTCGTGTATCGTCTTACTGATTGAGTTAAAATGATGTATCTTAAAATCTCCCGGTATAAAAATAAAGTAAATCGCATATACTACGCACGGTAATGCAATCCCTAAAATCAAATAAATCGGATGAAATACAGGTTTTGTAATTCGATATGAAGATAGCGCCTCTTTAAATACATGAGTAATTATCCATCTTACGATGAAAAATGTAAGTAAAATATAAGTGATACTCGATAAAATTGTTCCAATTCCATAAAATGGTATCAATGTATCAAATAATAGCGCAATCGTTTGAGAAATAACCATAATGATTATCGCTAAAAGAAACATACCAACAATTTTTATTATTTTCATTTTTATTCTCCAATATAAGTGATGTATATAAATTTATCATAGCATAGAAAAAAGAGTAAGATTGAATTGACAATGAATTCATTTTCCTACTCTCTTAATATTAAAAATCAATTTCTTTTTGCTATTTTAGATATATATGTAGAAGCTTTATTTTTGTCGTAAATCGTTAAACCAGTAATATCTTTTACATTTTTAGATGGTACAAGCAAGCTTACGATATAACCTAAAATAAAAGCAACTAAAAATGAAATAATTGATACGTAAAATGGTGAGTTTCCTCCACCTATTCCATGAAGTAAATAAGCGATAATTACTCCTGCAAATAGTCCGACAATGACACCAAATGTATTTGCACGTCTTGTGAATATCCCAACTGCAAATATTCCAGCTAACGGCACACCAAATAATCCAGTAATAAGTAAGAATAAATCCCATAAATTATTAGAATCTGCTGCAATTAAATACATCGAAATACCATAGCTTAATAAACCTGCTATCACAATAATTAATCGAGCAAATTTCACTTCTGATTTATCATCCCTTTTTCCAAAGAAGCGATGTTTAATATCTTCAGAAGTACATGCTGAAATTGAATTTAAACTTGATGAAATTGTTGATTGTGCTGCAGCGAATATTGCTGCAATAAGTAATCCACCAATAAATGGGGGCATTTCAGTCAAAATAAAATATGGAACAATTGATGATGTATTAAAACCTTTAGGCAATGTTTCTTGATGCTGATAAAATGAATACATCATCGTACCCATGCCATAGAAAATAGGCGCTGAAATTAGTGCTAAGACACCATTTGTCCATAATGATTTTTTGGTTTCTTCCATAGATTCTGATGCTTGATAACGTTGTACTACATCTTGGCTCGCTGTATATTGATGTAAATTATTAAAAATATTTCCCAGGAAAATAATTGGGATCGCCGCTGCTGCTGAGTTAAGTTTCCAATTATCTGCGCTAAGAATTTTTTTATTCGCAATAGCATCATGTACAATTGTGCCAAATCCACCTTTTATTTCAAAAGCACCGATGATAATGATAAGCAGTGCTCCACCAAGTAAAATGACACCTTGGATAAAATCGCTCCAAACGACTCCTTCGAATCCACCTAAAAATGTATATAAAATACATAAAATACCTACTAAACTTGCTACAATGTATGGATTAATATCAGATACAGCAGTTATTGCTAAAGTTGGTAAATAAATAACGATTGCAATACGTCCTAAGTGAAAAATAATAAATAATAATGATCCAATTAAACGTATACTTGGTCCAAATCGTGCTTCTAAATACTCATAAGCTGAAGTTACATGTAATTTTTTAAAGAATGGAACATAAAAAGCAATTAATATTGGAATGATTGCTACAATTGCAATATTTCCTGCTATATAGGCCCAATCAGTTAAAAAAGCTTTTTCAGGTGTAGACATAAACGTAATTGCACTTAATGTAGTCGCATAAATAGAAAAGCCAATTGCCCACGATGGTAAACGTCCGCTTGCTTTAAAGAAACTATCAGTATCTTGACTTGCACGTTTAGTAAAATAGGCACCTACTAATAACATTGCTACAAGATAGACGATAACTGCTATCCAATTCCATAACCCAAATCCTATATGTTGCATAAGGATCACCCCTTGTTTATATTCTGTCGTTTAAATTGTGTCGTAATTACAAGCTATAAGTTTCAATTAATTGATTTAATTCTTTACGATTTGCTTCATTAAATGGTGAAAATGGACGTTTAGGTACTCCACCATCGATGCCTCGTGTTTTTAATATTTCTTTTAAAGTAGGGTAAATACCCATGCTTAAAACTGTTTCAATAATATTATTAGTATCGTGTTGAATTTTATAAGCTTCTTCAATTTTACCTTCACGAGCTAAGTCATAAATTTGACGTGCACGACGGCCATTCACATTATATGTAGAACCAATTGCACCATCTACTCCAGAAATAACTGCTTGAACTAACATTTCATCAAATCCTGACAAAATCAACTTATCTGGAAATGCTTTTCTAATTCTTTCAAGTAAGAAGAAATTTGGCGCAGTATATTTTACTCCTACAATTTTTTCATTATTAAACAATTCTTTAAATTGGTTGATACTAATATTTACACCAGTCAAATCTGGGATGGCATAAATTATCATTTTATTTTGCGTTGCTTCAATAATATCGAAGTAATATTGCTTAATCTCTTCAAAAGAAAACGGATAATAGAATGGTGTTACTGCTGATAATGCGTCATATCCTAAATCTGTGGCATACTTCCCAAGTTCAATGGCCTCATTTAAATCTAGTGAGCCTACTTGAGCAATTAATTTCACATCATTTCCAACCGCTTCTTTTACAACTTTAAAGATTTGTTTCTTTTGTTCTTTACTAATTAAGAAATTTTCTCCAGAACTTCCATTTACATATAAACCGTCTAATTGTTCAACTTCTATTGCATTCTTTGCGATTTGTTTTAATCCCTCTTCTTTAACTTGACCATTTTCATCAAATGGGACAAGTAACGCTGCATATAATCCTTTTAATTGTTCTTCCATTCGAAATCCTCCAATATATGATCTGAATTTTTTATAATTTTATTATTAATTCAACAGCAATATATTCTATTTATATTTCGAATTGTAAACGCTATCATATTTTTATACAATACTATATGAAAAATATTAACAAATAATTCTAAATTTGATGAAAATAATTTTCAAATTAAAACTAGAGTACTAAAAATGATTTATAGTAGTTATAAAGAAAACTAAGGAGGTTTTTTATATGTATAAAATTGCAGTTGATATCGGGGGCACTAATATAAAACTTGCAGTAATTAACAATGAATTAAACATTATTGATTATAAAACAATTGCTACTCCAGACAATATTCACATTTTAATAACGAACGAAATATACTTAATCATTGATGCATTTATAAAAAAATATCAGCTTAAAAATCCTCACATTGGTATCTCAAGTGCTGGCGTTGTAGATTCAACTCGTGGAGAAATTGTTTACACTGGACCAACTATTCAAAATTTTGATGGTACAAATTTTTTAAATGTTTTCAAGGAATTGTCCTCAAATATAACTGTTTACAACGATGTAGATGCAGCATTACTTGGGGAGCTTTCTTTGCATAATTATGAAGAAAATAACATCTTTTGTCTTACTTTAGGAACAGGAATTGGCGGTGCATTTTATAATAAATCTATTGGAATCTATCAAGGTGCACGTCATCGAGCAAATGAAATTGGTTATTTGCTTTATCGTTCTTCCGATGACAAAACATTTGAACAAAGAGCTTCAACTTCAGCGCTAA
Source organism: Staphylococcus sp. SUC_1.2 (assembly GCF_026222585.1). Classification (NCBI taxonomy): domain Bacteria; kingdom Bacillati; phylum Bacillota; class Bacilli; order Caryophanales; family Staphylococcaceae; genus Staphylococcus; species Staphylococcus sp. SUC_1.2. The sequence continues at coordinate 52,650 of NZ_JANJPM010000004.1, forward strand.
AAGATTTAATGCTATTACATCACTTTAAGTATGACACTAACGTACCAAAATTATTTGAATTAGCTGAAGAAAATGACACTGTAGCAATCAATATTTTAGAAGAGTGGAGCCATTCAGTAGCTGAAGGTATCGCTCAATTACAAATTATCTATGATCCTGAACTTATCTTGATTGGTGGAGGTATCTCTTCTCAAAAAGATACACTATTAAAATATATTAAGCCTAAAATTCATTATTACCTTCCGCCTCATTATGGAATAGCACGTCTTCAGACGACTCGAAGTGGTAATAATGCAGCTTTGTACGGTGCAATACAATAGTAGTTATAAACATGGAGGACTACGCATTCTAGTCCTCTTATTTATTTGCTCCCATGGTTTAGCACAACTTGACGTGTTTGTTGATAGAGTTTATGCATGTAAGGATCTCCAAGAAGAATGTAACTCACAAGATCTAATAAAAAGTGAGTTGCAATTTGTGAATTAATAAATCTTGTATCATTATTATTGGACTGCGCAGACGTAATCAGCACTAAATCTGCATTTTTAGTAATTGTGCTTCCTTCAAAATTAGTAATTACAACAACATAAGCGCCTTGATTTCGTGCTATTTTAGCCGCATCGATAAGCTCACTTGTTTCACCACTATTTGAAATTGCTACAAACATATCATTCGATGATAATAATGACGCAGAAATCTTCATTTGATGAGCATCTGTGGATACTAAACCTTTTATCCCCATACGCATGGCACGATAATAAAATTCACTTGCTGTTAAACCTGAACTCCCTAAACCTGCGAAATTCACCTGTCTACATGTTTTTAAATTATGTGCTAAGCGTTTAATTTTTTCCTCAGAAATAAACTCTCCAGTTTGTTGAATGATATTTTGATGATAACGATGTATAAGTTGTACTAATGGTGCATTTTCTACAGATTTCTCTGATTTTTCATGTTGCAAACTAAACTTCATATCTTGAAAATTATCGTAATTTAATTTGTTACTGAAACGCGTTATTGTAGCTGGCGATGTTTCAATTGCATAAGCCAATGAATTAATTGTTGAGAAACTATCATCAAGTGGATGCTTTTGTATATATTCTATAATTCGTTTATCTGTTTTTGTTAATAAATGACGACAACGCTGAACTCTATTTTCAAATTTCATTTTACAATCATCCTCTTTACTCAATTAAATAACTTATGTCTAATTTATTATAAATGAAAATATTTTTCAATTTATAATTTTAAATTGATAATAATTTTCTCAATGTTATGATATGAGTAAATCAATTCAACAGTATTGTATAAATAACCACAAACTCGATATATTCTATTTATAAATATAAATGTTACGGAGTGAATGATATGTTACCACAAGGATTAATCGTTTCTTGCCAAGCTTTACCTGAAGAACCTTTACATTCTTCGTTCATTATGTCAAAAATGGCTTTAGCTGCTTATCAAGGCGGTGCAGTAGGTATACGTGCTAACTCTATAGAAGATATTGTAGCTATTCGCAAGGAAATCAATTTACCAGTTATCGGAATTGTTAAACGAGATTACACTAACTCAAGTGTATTTATAACTGCAACTTCAAAAGAGGTAAATGAACTCATTGAAAGCGGTTGTGAAGTCATTGCTTTAGATGCTACTAAACAAAAACGTCCAAAAGAATCTCTTGAAGAACTTGTGAAATATATTAGAGAAAAAGCGCCTGATATTGAAATTATGGCTGATATCTCAACGATTGAAGAAGCTATTTATGCAGATCAATTAGGTTTTGACTATATTGGAACCACTCTAAGAGGGTATACATCTTATACAAAGGGTCATATATTATATGAAAATGATTTTGAATTTTTAAAAGAAGTACTTAATCAAGTAAACACAAAAGTCATTGCAGAGGGTAATGTCATCACACCTGACATGTATAAAAAAGTGAACGAACTTGGTGTTCATTGTACAGTAGTTGGTGGTGCGATTACACGACCTAAACAAATTACCGAACGATTTGTTGAAGCAGTAAAAAATCATTCATAAACATATGGAGGCGTTTAGATGATGAAATTGATCAATTTAAAAAACAAATCTATCGCAAGTGATTATGTAGCAGTTGAGTTATTAAAGTTAATACAAAGTACGCCGACAGCTACTCTTGGATTAGCGACAGGTAATACGATGACAGAAATCTATCCACGATTATCTGAATTATTAACGGCAAATCGTGTGAATTTAAATGATATTAAAACATTTAACTTAGATGAGTATGTGGGTCTTAATTCATCACACCCTCAAAGCTACTACACATATATGCATGAGCTGTTATTTAATCATAACGAATGGAATGAAGATCATATCTACATTCCAAGAGGAGACGCATCTGATCTTGAAGACGAAGCACATGCTTATGAACAGCGTCTATCCTCTATAGGACAACCCGATATTCAATTATTAGGTATTGGAGAAAATGGTCATATCGGTTTCAACGAACCAGGTACATCTTTTGATAGTCAAACACGAGTTGTAGATTTAACTGATTCTACGATTAAAGCAAATAGTACTCATTTTGATACGATTGATGATGTTCCAAAACAAGCCATTTCTATGGGATTACAATCTATTATGCGCGCAAAACGTATCATTTTATTAGCTTTTGGAGAACGTAAACAAGAAGCTGTTGAGCGTTTAATGAATGGACCGAAAACTGAAACATTACCTGCTTCTATTTTACAAACGCATCCGAATGTAGACATTATCATTGATGATGTCATATTTAATTATTTAAACCACTAAAAAGGACAGAACGCTCGAGTTCTGTCCCTTTTAATATGTTAACTTTACTTACTATGGATGTTTAAATAATTTTAAAAGCAATGAAATAATAATACAAACTATCGCAATAATTGCGAAAGTAATCAAGAAAATTAAATCCGTTTGAGTGAATTTCACACTGATATCTGACCAACTTTTAAAAGAACTATTATAAAGCGCATTGACCACTACAACCGCTAATAAAGCAATGACTGATAACCACCCTAAAGTAGTAAAGAAATTTTTTGCACTTGGAAATCTCAAATCATTTTGCATTATCTATCCCTCCTTTACTTCGAATTCATATATTATGTAGATTTACTATGTATATACACTAAACTTCATATATATAAACCTAAAAAGATAAAGAGATACTAAATTATTCATTTTTCACCATGCGAGTAGTCTTAAAAATGATGAATGGTACCTGATTTAATCGTTGTATCCACTTGTATATGGTCGTCTACAATTACGATATCTGCATCTTTTCCTATGCTTAAGCTTCCTTTTTGCTTATCAATATTAAGTGCAATGGCTTGATTTAAACTTGCCACTCGCCATAAGTGGTCTAAACTATCATGCGTAAATTGAATTAAATTATGCAGTCCTTCATTCATTTTTAAAATACTGCCTGCAAGTGCGCCATTTTCTAAACGTGCTTCTTTCCCTTTAACAATCACATTTTGTCCACCTAAATCATACTCACCATCTTTCATACCTTTGGCACGCATGGCATCTGTAATTAAATACATGTGAGTAGGTCCTTTTTGCTTATATGCAATATCTATAGCAGCAGGATGTGAATGAATCCCATCACCAATAATTTCAGTGTTTAAACTTTGATTGGTCCATGCGGCACCAAACACACCTGGATTACGATGCTCAAAAGGTGTTGCAGCGTTGTAAAGATGCGTTACATGTTTCGCACCTCGTTCTACCGCTTCATTTGCTTCTTCAAATGTGGCGACAGTATGTCCCATTGAAAAGATGATATCATCACGCAATTCATTTAACGTCTCATGAGCACCTTTAACTTCTGGGGCAAAAGTAATGATTTTAATTAATCCTTTCGCTACCTCTTGAAAATGTCGAATTTTTTCAACAGTAGGACGTTGTACATATTTAGGGTTTTGTGCCCCTACTTTGTGTTCAGAAATAAATGGTCCTTCTAAATGTACGCCACCGATTTCAGCCGCTTCACCTAACGTTTGATTTTCATAACAAGCGACAATATTGTTTAATGCTTTTTCAATATTCTCATCAGATTGCGTCATCGTTGTTGCTAAAAATGTTGTTGTCCCTTCAGACAATAATTGTTTAGCTAAATGATTTAAGCCGTCATACGATGCATCCATCGCATCTTCTCCATAGCCACCATGAATATGAATATCGATAAAACCTGGTAACACATGCTTTCCTGCTACATCTATTTGATTTAAATGACCTTTATAATCACCTTTTTGAATATCACTAATTTTGCCATTTTCTACGACAAGATACCCTTTTTCAATAACTTGTGCTTCCGTATAAATTCTTCCATTTGTAATGACATATTGAGACATGATACCCCTTCTTTTCTATAAAATTTCTTATCATTTCAAAGATATTATATCATTTCATATTGTCATCATTAGGCTATTTCTTCTTTTGGAAAAAATTTTCAAATTTAATGTTAACTTTCTTTAAAATAATATATAAACGATTAAAATGAATTTTGAAAATATTCATAATTATATGTATAATCAAAACAACTAATTTATAAAGGGATGACTTAATTGATTCATGAATGACAAACGTAAAAGAAATAACAGACTGGTTTATATCATTTCAGTGTCTATTATTATTATTATCACTGCAATTGCTGGTATATTTCCTAAGACATTTGGTACACATGCTCAAACGATGTACGATTTTATTTCAAATACTTTTGGTTGGCTTTTCTTACTTATTATATTTATTTTAGATATTTTTCTAATTTCTTTAGCTGCTTCTAGATATGGTCGGTTCAAATTAGGAGACGATAATGAAGAACCTGAATTTTCTTTCATGTCATGGCTTGGTATGTTATTCTCTGCTGGCTTAGGTGTTGGTATTGTCTTTTGGGGTGTAGCTGAACCACTCACACACTATCTTCATTCTCCTTTCCCAGGAAAAGTGCCAGATCAATCTCCTGAATCCGCAAGACTTGCTATGGGTTATACCTTTTTTCATTGGGGAATCTCACAATGGTCTATTTTTGCAATGGCTGGGCTTATCGTCGCATATTTTCAATTCCGTAAGAAACGTGATGGTTTAATTTCTACTGCAATGGAACCTGTCTTCGGTGAAGCCTACAAACGTCCTTTTCGAAATATCATTGATATCTTAGCAATTATTGCTACCGTAATGGGGATAGCAACATCAATTGGACTTGGTATTATGCAAATTAGTGGTGGATTAAATCATGTCTTCCATGTACCAAATAACAATATCACTAAAATTTCTATTACAGTATTAATGATGATTATTTTCATTGGATCTGGTATTACAGGTCTAGGACGAGGTGTGAAATGGCTTAGTAACCTTAATATTATATTAGGCGCTTTATTACTTGTCTTTATGCTTATCTTCGGGGATTTAAAATTTATCTTTGAATCTTACACACTTGCTATCGGAGACTACATAAGACACTTTGTCGAATATAGTTTACGTATTGATCCGTATACAAATAACAATGCTTGGATTCAACAATGGACTGTCTTCTATTGGGCATGGGTTATTTCTTGGTCACCATTTATTGGAGGTTTCGTTGCACGTGTATCACGCGGTCGCACCATTCGAGAATTTATTATGTGTGTGCTTATAGTACCTCCACTCATTTCATTCGTTTGGATTTGTGGCTTCGGTGGTATGGCTGTCAAATTTGCTATGGGTGGCGATAAAATTGCTAGTCTTGTAGATAAAGATTATACGGTTGCTTTATTTGAATTATTATCAAAATTTCCATTATCTGATATTACAAGCGGTCTTGCCATTTTGTTAATCTTTTTATTCATTGTCACAAGTGCTGACTCAACAACGCATATTGTTGCTGGAATGGCTACTGGAGGCAGTGAGAATCCAAAAATAAAACACAAAGTCATTTGGGGCTTATTAATTGGTGCGATTTCAGTCGCAATGACCATTGCAGGTGGACTAACAAGTCTACAAACAGCCTCTGTTGTAACTGGCTTACCATTTTCGATTATTTTATTATTAATGACGATATCTATTATGCGTGCGTTACGACGAGAACATACAAAGCATTTCCAAATGTCATATGTTAATGATGATAAAGATTACTCTATTCCACTCGAAAAACGCGAAAAAGATAGTAAAACCCTAAATAATGATCATTCGGAAAAATCTTAAACATACATTTATATGTATTTAATTGACTCATTACTATGTAGTATTAAATTCTAATAACAAAAATAAAAACGTTCTCCCTATTTTTTAGTGAGAACGTTTCTTTTATCTATATATCATTACCCGTCTATCTCAAATCCCATATCTTCAATCATTTGGTAATCAAGCTCATTAGGTTGTCCGCCTGTTACTAAATAATCGCCTACAAAGATAGAATTGGCTGCTTGAAGTGCAGTTGCTTGAAGTGAACGTAAATTGACTTCACGACCACCCGCAATTCGAATTTCTTTAGTAGGATTAATCAATCGAAACAGAGCTAAGATACGTAGACACTTTGTTGGAGATAACAAGTCTAACCCACCAAACTTGGTACCTTTAATCGGATGTAAGAAGTTTACTGGAATACTGTCTGCATCAATCTCTTTTAACGCAAATGCCATATCGATAATATCTTCATCTGTTTCTCCCATGCCACAAATCACACCAGAACATGGTGAAATATTATGTTCTTTCATAATTTCAACCGTATTCACTCTATCTTCATATGTATGTGTTGAAACAACTTCCTCATGGTAACGTTCACTTGTATTTAAATTATGGTTATAACGATCAACACCGGCTTCTTTTAACTGTGTTGCTTGTTCATCATCAACCAAACCTAAACACGCACAAATTTTAAGTTGTGGATGAATAGCTTTAATATCTTCTACCGTATCACAAATATGATTTACTTCTTTATTCGAAGGACCACGACCACTCATTACAATACAATACGTTCCAATTTTATGGTCTGTCGCGACTTGTGCCCCTGCTTTAATTTGTTCTTGATCTACCAAAGCATAACGCTGTTTTTCTTTCATTTTGACAGATTGACCACAGTAACCACAATCTTCCGGACATATGCCACTTTTCGCGTTTAAAATCATATTCAGTTTTACTTTTTTACCGTAATAATGTTTTCTTACTATATAGGCTTCATTTAATAATTCAAACGTATCAATCGTCTCGTCTTGAAATAGACTTAGACACTCTTCTTTAGTTAACTCTTCCCCATTCAATACACGTTCTGCTAGATTTAATGTCATGATGTTGTCACTCCTATCTTTTAAAGTACCTAATGCATATGATTGTCTAAATTGTAAACTTTTTATATTTATAAGTTTACATTAATTCTAAAATAAAGCAATAGTTCTTAAAATTAAGAGTGACAGGTGTCTAACTTCAGGCAACCCGTATTATAATCTATCTCTTTCTCTTTATTTTAAAAATAAAAAACTTGAGCTGTTGCATGCAACAAACAAGCAATAGGCTCAAGTTCTTATCTTATTAATAATTATATAGGGTTGTTGTATATAATAACCATGAGGGATGATGACGATTTTAAAGTCATCCGCATTCAAGACTATGGTGTAATACGTGTACCAATTTTACCTTCTAGCGCATCATTTAAACCTGATAAAGAAGTAATCAATACACTACCTTTGGGATTCTTTTCAATAAATTGAAGAGCTGCTTCTACTTTTGGCAACATACTGCCTTTCGCAAATTGATTATCGGCAATATATCCTTTCATATCATCGACTGTGACGTCACCTAGTCCTTTTTGATTGTCTTTTCCGTAATTAATATAAACATAATCAACGGCTGTTAAAATAATTAATTGATCCGATTGTAAATGAGCTGCAAGTAATGCACTTGTCTTATCTTTATCAATGACTGCATCGACACCTTGATAACGATCTTGTTCCTTAACAACTGGGATACCGCCACCACCCGCTGCAATCACAAGCGTGCCATGTTTAATGAGTGTTTCAATACTATCAAGTTCAACAATATTAATAGGTTGAGGAGAGGGCACAACGCGACGGTACCCACGTCCTGCATCCTCCATAAAAGTATATCCTTTTTCTTCTTTTGTTTTTTCAGCTTGTTCTTTAGTATAGAATAGTCCAATTGGTTTTGTTGGTGATTGAAACGCTGGATCATCGTTTGCTACTTCGACTTGTGTTACGAGTGTTACAACTTCTTTCTTGATACCTAAAGTATGGAGTTCGTTAAGTAAACTTTCTTGCATTTGATAACCGATATACGCCTGACTCATTGCGCCACATTCAGGGAATGGAAAAGGCGGGCCTTGTTCATGTTCTGCTGCATAATTTAATCCTAAATTAATACTTCCCACTTGTGGTCCATTCCCATGACTAATGACAACTTCATATCCTTTTTTTATTAAACCAACTAATGATTTAGCTGTTCCTTTTACAAGCTCTAATTGTTCTTTCGGTGATTCCCCTAAAGCATTGCCACCTAATGCTACCACGATTTTAGACATCCATAGGTCCCCCTTTTTCTCTATTCGCCTAAAGTTGCCACCATTACTGCTTTAATCGTATGTGCTCTGTTTTCGGCTTCTTGAAAGACAACAGAACGATCACTTTCGAAGACCTCATCTGTGACTTCCATTTCATTCAAACCATATTTTTCTTTAATTTGTTTACCAATTTTTGTTTCTGCATTATGGAAAGCAGGTAAACAGTGTTCAAAAATGGTATGTGGATTGCCTGTTTTTTCTATTAATTCTTTTGTTACGCGATAAGGTTCTAATAATTTAATACGTTCTTCCCAAGTATCGTCAGGTTCACCCATCGACACCCATACATCTGTAGCAATCACATCAGATCCTTTCACCCCTTGATCAATATTGTCAGTCACTAAAATAGTACCGCCGTTTTTATCAGCCAATGATTGACATGTTTTTAGTAACTCATCTTTAGGTCTTAACTCTTTCGGACATACAAGATGGAATGTCATTCCCATAATCGCTGCGCCTTGCATCAATGCATTTGCCATATTATTGCGTCCATCACCAATATATGTGAAATGAATGTCTTCATAAGGTTTTTTTAATACTTCTTTTGCAGTTAAAAAATCAGCAAGCACTTGTGTTGGATGATCTTCATTCGTTAAACCATTCCAAACCGGCACACCCGCATATTCTGCAATTTCTTCAATAGTACGTTGAGAAAAACCGCGATATTCGATACCGTCATACATCCCACCTAAAACACGAGCCGTATCTTTAGCCGTTTCTTTCACTCCCATTTGTGTACCTGTAGGCCCAAGATACGTCACATGAGCACCTTGATCATAAGCTGCCGTTTCAAACGCACAACGTGTGCGTGTAGAATTTTTTTCGAAAATTAAAGCGATATTTTTACCTTTAAGTCTTTGTTGTTCGATGCCTGAATATTTTGCACGTTTTAAATCTTCAGAGAGATTAAGTAAGAATTCCATTTCTTTTTTTGAAAAATCAAGTAATGTTAAAAAATTTCTATTTCTTAAATTTTGCATCTTAGCCCACTCCTTTGTCAGAGGTTTAGTATTGAAAATTCAATACACATCATGTGTATTAACGTTACAATATGTGTAACTTTTTATTATATTATTACACAAAAAATATGAGATAGAAAATTTAAAACGTACAACAAAAAAACTTCTTTGCCATATTTCGACAAAGAAGTCACTCATATTTATGCTGTTTTAACTTTTCTTTTTGCTTCACGATCTATCATATCTTGTTTTGTAACAATTGGATATTTTTTGAATGCAAGAGAACCAAGGAAGCCTGCTAAACCACCTACAATGGCCATTATAACACCATAGATAATCACTTTCATTGGACTATTAAAACCAAACATCACTAAGAATCCTGCAATGGGTGTTGCTGTACCTGTTGCGTCATTGATCATACCAGATAAAGCGATAATTAAACCTGCAACAGCTCCTCCAAAGAAGTTTGTCACATACACTGGTATCGGATTCGCAGAGACAATATCAGCTTGAGATAACGGTTCAATACTTACTGAAATTGTTGATTTACGATCGCCTAATTTTAAACGATGGAACAGCGTACCATTCATAAATGCCGAACTAAATGCAGCCATAGCACCAATGGCCATTGGCACGCCAGTTAAACCAAGTAAGGCGGTTAAAGCCATTGAACTTAACGGCGCTGTACCTACAACAGTAATAATGCCTCCAAGAATAATCCCCATAATAATTGGATTTGTGTCCGTACTACTTTTAATAATGTCACCAATTTTTAGTAATGTATTATTCACTACTGGCGTTAAACCCGTCGCAATTAAACGTGCAAGTGGTGCAAGAAGAACGATTGAACCAATAAGATCCACGCCATCTGGAACATATTTTTCTGTATATTTCATAAGATAACCTACAATATAACCAGCAAAGAAGCCTGGAAGTAAGTCTAAACCACCACAAGCAGCTCCAATAACTAATGCATATACAGGTGAAACACCAATAGCTAAGGCTGTTAACCCAGCAGCAGCAACACCACCAAGACCTCCCGCAGCGTCACCTAGTTGTTCTAAAAATTTAATACCAAATACTTCTCCACCTACATATTTGTTAAAAGCTTCTACTAAAAATGTCGCAATGGCTGCATTAGCTAAAGCTCCCATCGCACGCATACCACTAGGTGCTTTATATGTAAATAACGTAAAAATCACTAAGACTAAAACTAAAAACAACGTACCAATTAATAAATCCATAATCTACTGTCATCCCCTTATATTTAATTTAGATGTGAGGTATGGCTTCAAATCAAACAATATCTCACTACTTACTTTCTTCCTTAGTAGACAGTTTACTAAAAAACGAAATATATTTCACGGAATTTTTTAATTTTTTAAATTAAATTGAAAATTCCGTTTATTTTTTACTTAATTACTTCAAAATATATCTATCTTATACATTATGAAATGATCGACAAAATGATATAAATATACAAATGAAATAATCTGTAGTTATAACTTATCTTGAATATATTTATTAAGTCACTCACTTCCTTTTAAATATGTGATATGACGTGTTAAGCACATTCTGTGTGTGATTTTAACTATTACATTTGTCATAATAACAATCGATTATAACTGCTCTTTTATTATGCAAAAAGCTGAGACGATCAAACGTCTCAGCTGTATGACATCTATATTATTGTTCTATTAATGAAAAGTTTATTAATTTATTCCATTAACATAACTTTTGATAATCATAAATGATAATAAATATTATTTATTGTTAACTTAAACTTAGAAAAGGAGATGGCAAAAGTAGATAAAAAGACTTTTAAAATAACATTAGTTGGAGTTTTGATTTTATTGTATTTTTTATTTTCATTAAGCGACAATTATAGTATCACCTTACTTTGTTTATCAGCTATTATTTTAGGTACAATTATTCATTTTTTAGTAGAATTTATTGGTAATTATCTATATAAAAATAAAAAGTAGATTATATATTCATGTCTAGAAAAGCCCTTTTGTATCTTTATTCTGTTAATAAAATAAACAACAAATGTCCTAAAATAACTAAGATAATAGTCATTAAAATAATACTGATTGTTGCTATTATTTTTATTGTTCTTCTACTAAAGTCAGTATTAGTATAAATCGAAAAATAGAACATTACCAAGTATCCAACGAACATGCCATACATAGATAATAAAAAATTCCATTCAATATCCATATATCCTCCACGCATTAAAGCATACGTTCCTATAATTATAAAAAATAAAATAAGTTGGTATATAAAAGTTATCATTTATCTATTAGCCTCCTACATTAGTATTATATTTTTAGATTGGTAGCAATCTTTAGATAATGTTCTGAACTAATAGCGGAGATTGGCAACCTAAAGAACAATTAAAAAAGTTATAATACAATAATACTGGAGATGTGATGACATGAGTACAAATAAAAAAATATATTTTCTTTGTTTCATATTATCTTTTATTATTTATATATTTTTACCTACCAACTTTTTTATTACTCGTTTATTCGTTATTTTTCCTTTATTATTCTTAGGTGCATTTTTATTTTCTTCGAACAAAAAAAGTTAGCTACAAGTGTAGTTAACTTTTTTACTATCTCTCAATCTTAAAGAAAGGATAAAAATGGATAATAATTAGTTTTATAGTGACGGAACTTCTGATAATTATCACTTATGTTAACTGCTTATTTAATAATATTAATTGAAATGCTCCAATCAATATTAGAATACATCTATATCTCTATTTTCTTTTAATTAAGTGCTCTTTTTAAAATTATCATAAACGCTGATATAACAATACTTATAGTTAATATTGAATAAGAATTTATCGATACTATAACCTCTAATATTGCATACTATTTACAATTGTTACAAGACCACTTTAAATTGTCTGAATACTATTATTTTAGTTGATTTCATAGGCTTCAGTCGACGTCAATGCTATAAATAGGATTGATTTTTTTATCCAAATCCTATTTTTCCTATTACTTTTTAACCTGTTTATTATTCTATAAATCTCTCTAAATGCTCTAAAAAAGTATCTTAAAATTTCAAATAGTGGTTAGCTATATTTTTTACTTTATAACAGAACCAGAATAAGCATATATATTTAGGGTATATATAAGTAATAGACATCTAAATAATAAGTAATAGGAGGCTGGTGTAGATGTTCAAAAATATATTATTACCCTATGATTTCGAAAATGATTTTAGTGCTATCCCTGACTATTTAGAAAAAGTCACCGATGAAGATTCAGTTGTTGTAATTTATCACGTTGTAACAGAAAATGATCTTGCAATTAGTATAAAGTATTATAATAAGCATAAAGAAGATATTATTAGAGAAAAAGAAAAAAAACTCACTCCATTTTTACGTGAATTAGAAAAAAGAGGTATTCAATATAAAATAGATGTAGATTTTGGGCATATTAAAGATACAATCTTAGAAAAAATTACTTCTGGAGATATAAATAATGGTGAATTTGATTTAGTAATTATGAGTAATCATAGAGTCGATTTGAATATTAAACATGTTTTAGGAGATGTTACACATAAGATTGCTAAAAGAAGTTCTGTCCCAGTACTAATTGTTAAATAAACATAAGAAGTAAGAAATTTATTAATTCAAAAAGCCTAAATACTTTCTCACAAATCGAGAGAGTATTTAGGCTTTTTTATTTTTTTAATTTTGGTTTGTGATTTTTTAGATTATTTTTTGATTAGTCGTTCTAAAAAAGATTAGACACGCATTTATGCCGAGAAAATTTATTGAAGTTGAGAAGAACTCTTAACTAAACTTGTAGACGAATGTCGGCATAGCATGAGCTATTAAGTCGACCATTCGACAAGTTTTGGGGATTGTTAAGGGTTCCGAGGCTCAACGTCAATAAAGCAATTGGAATAAAGCGATATTAAATTTTTTAATCACTACAGTCGCATTTTAAGTTTCCGTTTTCATCTATAAACGATTCTTTATTTTTTTCTTCGTAAATTACTGGCAAACCTTGTATATTCGTAATCATTCGCATTAACTTCCCATCTTCATTGATGGTTGCTAAACTTCCACATTTATCACATTCGAAATAATTGTTACCGTCAAAAATTCGGTTAAATTGACTCATAATTATCTCCTTTGTCTTTGTTTTGAAACGAGTTGAAAACGAGTTTCTTCTTGTCTTGATGATTAGGTGCTATCTTCTCGGCTAATTCCATTCCAAGTTGATTACATTGTGCTGGTGTTACTTCGCCAGACTTAAATGACTGGATAACCACATGACCTTCGTTGCCACCCGTTTTTCCATACAGTTCACGTGTCGCTTTGAAACTTCCCTTGGCATAGTCTATGTCACAATTTAAGCCACTTTTTTCTTCAGCCCGTTTTTCAGCGTAATTAATAGCCCGTGACGTTGATTTCGTTGAACTTATTTTAGCTGTGGCCATTTATATCACGTTCTTTCATTTCTTTATAAGATGTATAGCATTTAATAACATCTATAAAGGCTAAAAGTAAAAAAAAGATACTTGCCCAAAATTGATGTGCATAAAAAATAAAATAGCTAATCATAATTAAACAGACAATAAATAAAATTAGACTTAAAATCATATTTATTTTAGGACTTTCCATATTTCATCCAACCTTCTACGTAATTCTTCGATATTATATTCTAATGCTTCATAATTCGGCGCCTCATATTGATGTTAGTTACAATATTTAGCAATTTGATTAGCATTTGATCCTAGCTTGCTTAAATCCTTAGCTATCGATTGTCGCGTTTCTTTATCAAATTTTGGTGCGACCAATCGACTTCCCTGTGCCTTTTTCTTAACGAAAGCAGGCACACTCATATTTAAAGTTTCCGCAGATTGTTGTAACTTTAAATATTCGCCTTCGTTCACTCGAAAACTAATTTGTTTACGCTCCTTACGGTTAGGTTTACGGTTTTTCTTAACAGCATCGTCGCTAGCCACAAATGTGCCTCGTTCACTCATTCATTCCCACCACGCTTTCTTCGAAAGTTATTACTTTAATAACCTAAGCATATAAAATATGTAAAGGTTATTAAAGTAATATAGTGGTTTGGCAAGCACTGGCTTTGCTAGCCACATACGTGGTAGCGTCGCCGGCTTGTTGGGGAATATCCCCAAGCCCCTTAAGATTTTTTCTGCGAAAAAATAAGTGGCTAGATATTAGCCACTTATTTTATATAATAATATTTCTAAATTCAATTTACTCTTTATCAGATTTTGTTATTTTAGCATTATTATCTTCTAGTAGTTTTTTAAATACTGAATCGGCTCTCCCTACGAAAGAGAATTTTTGAGGAAAAGACATTTCTATTATAATTTTATCTCCTGGCTTAATTTTATCTCCTGTATCAGTATAGTTAAAATTTTTCATAATAATTCCTCCTATTATATTTAAAAATAACTAAACAAATTATAATTAATATAAAATAATATATTAAACAGACTAATATTGAAAGTAATATTGTATTATCAGAACTATTGTATTTTGAAAAAATAAACTGTGATAAATCAATATTATAAATATAGTACTTTTATTAATATTAATGACTTTAAGGAATTACCAAAGAAAATAAAAATGTTGAAAGGATGACTTTAAATTGAATAAGTTCTTTTCGCTAATGATACTAATAATTCCAATTTTTATGATATTGCTTTTTTTAATTAATGATATAGAAAAATCTTTGTTGATAACTTTAGTAATCTTAATAATTACAATAGCTCTGCTTTTTTTTATAAAGAGGAAAGACAATAAATGATATATTATACAAACTTACTACCTATAATCATCGATTATGTTAATTACTGTCAGATATTAGTTGAATAAACTCCAGGAGATATACATAACTATATATAATGGAGATATTATTTTTAGTTATATTTAGCATATTTAAATAATGTTAATTTATCTGATAAAATAGCCTCACCATACTTTTCAAACCCTAAAGATTCATAGAAGTGGTAATTTCTACAATTTTTATGAGGAGTATAAACGGTCTATTTATTTTTATTAGTAAATTTTTCGAAAATCATTTTCATAGTTAATTTACTAATTCCATTATTCTGTTCATTTTGAGAAATGAAAATTTTATATAAATGTTGACTATTATGTTTTCTTTAATTTCAAATGCGCCAACTATATTTTCTTCTGAAAAAATCGTAGAGTGTTGATTTGTGGTTATATCGTGTTGTAAGTCTTCCAAAGTTTCACAATATGGACTCGTTAAATACAATAACCCAACCATAATAGAAATTTTTGGTTTTCATCTATTATTCACCTCTAAAATAAAACTCAATCCGTGAAAGGATTAAGTTAGACAGACTATTTTACAATAACAACGGGAATTTCTGAACGTTTTGCTACTTTGTGACTGACGCTACCTAACACCATTTCTTGCAAACTATTTAATCCACGTGTTCCTAAAACAATAGCTTGAAATTCTCCACTATTGGCAACTGAAACAACTGTGTCCGCAGGAACACCATGTGCAATTTTCATTTCATATTTTACATTATGCTCTACAAATAACTCAGTGATATGAGAGAGTTTGTCTTCTCTTTCATTCGTCAAACTGGAACTTTGTTTACCATGTAAAACATCTGTTTTCGATTCCTCAACATCTACAACTGTAAGAATAGTAACAATCGTATTATCATCTATAAAATTTAAAACCTCTTTTGCTGAACGCAAACTATTTTCTGATCCATCTGCTGCTAATAAAATTGATTTATACATAAATAACGCTCCTTTAGTTTAAATGATTTTCATTTAGTTGGCTTAACTCTGAAACAACTTTATGACTATCTGAATTTAATTTTTCTATACGAACAATATTATTTTTTTCTTCGAATTTTCGTACTATCGTGTCAATTGCATCTACTGCAGAATCATCCCATAAGTGTGCATTATTGAAGTTTAATTCTATGGTACTATTTTCAATCTCAAAGTTTATTTGCTCCATCATAGAATCAATAGAAACAAAAAAGATTTGTCCTTTAAAAGATAATCGGTTTATTTTACCGAACTCTTCAGAAATAACTTCTACTTTTGAAATTTTAGTAGCAAAGAATAAAGCACTGAAAACAACGCCTGCAACAACACCTAAAGCTAAATTATGCGTCATTAAAACAATAATCACTGTAATAAGCATAACGACTGCATCCGTTTTTGGTGCTTTCTTAATATATTTAAAGGAATTCCAATCAAATGTACCAATAGAAACCATAACCATAATACCTGCTAAAATTGGCATTGGAACTTGAACTACAAGTCCTCCAAGTACAATAATCATAAATATAAGTACAATACCCGCTGTAAATGTAGACAATCTACTGTTTGCACCTGATTTAACATTGATGACGGATTGACCAATCATGGCACAACCTCCCATGCCACCGAATAATCCGGTAATCATGTTAGCGATACCTTGACCACAGGACTCTCTATTTTTACTACTATAAGTGTCTGTAGCATCGTCTACAATTTTAGCTGTAAGTAAGCTCTCAACTAAACCTACAATAGCCATAGATAAAGAGTAAGGGAAAATAATTTGAAGAGTTTCTAAATTAAAGGGAACATTAGGGATTAAAAAGTGAGGGAAAGCTTGTTTGATATTACCTAAATCTCCCACAGTTCTAACGTCAGAACCTGTATACATATAAAGGGCAGTCAATACGATAATAGCTATTAATGGTGCAGGTATAGCTTTAAAAAATCTTGGAATTATATATACGATGAGTAACGTTACAATTACATATATATAAGTTGAAATTGATATCCCAAAGATATGTTCTATTTGAGACATAAAAATCATGATTCCTAGAGCATTCACAAAACCTATCATGACAGAACGAGGTATAAATTTCATTAGACGACCTACTTTAAGAAGTCCTAAAATTAATTGAATTAACCCCATCAGTATAGTAGCAGCTAGAAGATACTCTACACCGTAATCTTTCACAAGTGGCACAATTAATAAGGCAATAGCCCCTGTTGCACCTGATATCATCGCCGCTCTACCACCTACAATAGCAGTGACGACAGCAATAATGAACGAAGTATATAAACCAACCATAGGATCTACACCAGCAATGATGGAGAATGCGATAGCTTCAGGGATTAAAGCTAAGGCAACTACAATACCTGCAAGTATATTTTTGCCTGGCTGGTTAAGCCATTCATTTTTTAATTTTTCAACCATAACTTACTCTCCTTTTTATTTAATTATATTGTAAAGTATATCAGAAAAGTTTCATATGTATACCCCTTAATGAAACTTTGTGTTAAACTTTAGCTACAGGGTGGTGCAATTAAATGAAATACGGTTATATTAGACCCGTTACAATAAACGACGATTTAAATGAACAAAAAAAGAAAATAGAAACTCATACAAATGAAATTGTTGAAGAAATTCATGCTAATAATAAGAAGAGGAATATATTAGATGTTCTTTTAAATGAAAAATTAGTTCCTGGAGATATGTTATACGTTACGGATTTATGTATTCTTGCAGATTCTACGAAACATTTAGTAGATATATTAGATTATCTTTCTCAGGAGGATATATCTTTATATGTTATTAATTTAAATCGTTACATTTATAAAGACATCAAAGGTGAATTTATAGAGATATTACATGATATCACAGACTTTCAAAGTGATATTGTTAAATTTAGAACTCGTGTAGGATTAGAGAATTATTCAAAAGATGGAAAAACTTTAGGAAGACCAAAGCGAGATGATAAAAATCTTAGAGATGCTATTGAAATGTATATGAGCAAAAAATACACTTTAGATGAGATAAAAGAACAGACAAACATAAGTAGGGCAACTTTGTATCGTCATCTAGATAAATAAGAGGTGATGAACGTTGTTACAAGATATAGTCTATAAAGTATTGTTATCGATTCGAGAAGAAAATAGCGTAGATTTTAAAACGTTGGATGTGAGTGAAAAACCTTTTCTATTAGCACTTGAGAGCGTAGCAGGGGAAGATTTAGCACAAAAAATTTCTAAATTTCAAATAACTATACATAAAAGGCTTTTTGTTTTATAAAATTAATGTTCTGTTCTTTCCCTTTTGATTCTATAAATTGTTTGACGTGTAATACCCACGTCTTTGGCTATCTTACTAATAGATTCTCCTTTATTTAGTAGCTCAATAACACGATGGTAAACAATTCTCTTGTGAGGATTTTTAGCATTAGGTGAATATAGTAAAGGGCGTCCTTTATACACACCTTTTTCTTTCGCAATTTTAATCCCTTGCGCTTGTCTACGTTTACTTTCATTTCGTTCTTGTTCTGAAACCATTGCTAATATTTGAATGATTAAGTCTTTCATAAATTTATCTAATAATGGATTGCCAATGACTTCGTTCATCATAGGTAAGCTAGTAATCATCAATTGAACTTCTTTGTCTTTTAAATAATTAACGGTATGAATCACTTCATCGTAATTACGACCTAAACGATCAATAGATTCTACTATAAACCGATCCCCCATTCTTACAAAGTTAAGTGCTTCTTGAAGTATTGGTCTATTTTCAATAGATTTCCCAGATTGTTTTTCTATAAATATTTTTTCAGCACCAAACGTCTTTAAATTTTCGAGTTGTCTTTCTAAATTTTGTTCGATTGATGATACTCTCGCATAACCAACAATCATTGATTTTCACCTCACAATTAATTATACACCCTAATCATACGTTTTAGTTACTATAAATTCAATAACTACATATGTATGATTAGGGTGTACCTTTATCAGTCCATTTTTTTGGTTCTGTTGCAAAGTCAGAAAAAATATAACTAATTATCATTTTAACATGGTAGTATTCCCTTAACTGGCCAACATGTGATTAATTTCGTAGCACGGCGAAAATCCGTAAATCTGAAGAGACCTACGGTTCTTTTTATATAGACCATAAATACATTCAATACCTTTGAGTGTATTCTTTTCCGTATTGACGCTTTGATATCTCGTCTTTCTCACTTTAATATGACGGTGATCCTGCTCAATGAGGTTATTCAGATATTTCGATGTACAATGACAGTCGGGATTAAGTTTAAAAGCTTTAATTACTTTAGCCATTGCTACCTTCGTTGAAGGTGCCTGATCTGTAATTACCTTTTGAGGTTTACCAAATTGTTTAATGAGACGTTTGATAAACGCATATGCTGAATGATTATCTCGTTGCTTACGCAACCAAATATCTAATGTATGTCCCTCTGCATCAATGGCACGATATAAATAGCTCCATTTTCCTTTTATTTTGATGTATGTCTCATCAATACGCCATTTATAATAAGCTTTTTTATGCTTTTTCTTCCAAATTTGATACAAAATTGGGGCATATTCTTGAACCCAACGGTAGACCGTTGAATGATGAACGTTTACACCACGTTCCCTTAATATTTCAGATATATCACGATAACTCAATGCATATCTTAGATAGTAGCCAACGGCTACAGTGATAACATCTTTATTAAATTGTTTATATCTGAAATAGTTCATACAGAAGACTCCTTTTTGTTAAAATTATACTATAAATTCAACTTTGCAACAGAACCGTATAAATCATCAAATAAGTCTTTTTTAGCCTGTTTATCGCTCATATTGAATACTTCGTGTACATTAAGTCCTTTTTCTTCTAATCGCTTTAAAATCACGCCGAAAACGAATGTGTTCATATATCATCACTCCATAATTTTTTAATATTCACATGAACACTAAAACACCGACGTGTCGGTGTTTAATTATGTTTTCTTTAAACCAAAGATAATGTGGAAAAAGCAGATGAGGAAGCTTTTAGTATTATTGCTTTCTGGAACTGGGAACGTAGGAATTAATTTTATTAAAAAATAGTTCAATAATCGGGCCATTTTGCTGTACAATAAATTGCCGTCTGCTACTAATATTAAAAACACTTTTTTGGGATACTAATACCCCCCTATGGTATAATTGTAAAACGAGAAAGAAGGAAAGGATTGACAAATTGTATGGTTATGGGTCATATGATGGGCGAAATGGGGTTCATTGGCATGATTTTTTGGATTATCATTCTTGGCTTGTTATTTTATGGTGTATATATATTAATTGCAAAAGCTTCAGAAAAACCAAAAGGTGTAAGATCAGATGATTCTTTACAAATTTTAAAGGAAAGGCTGGCCCAAGGTGAAATTAATGAAGATGAATATGAAAAATTAAAGAAAGTGTTAAAAAAAGATTAGGGATACTTTGAATGAAAGGGGAAATAAGCGATGAAAAAGAAGTTACCTTTAGTGCTGTCGTTTGTACTAGCTGGTTTAATCGTCATTGGACAAACTGGTTTTACCCAAGGTTCTGATTATGACCAGAGAATGGATAATATGATGAATGAATGCATGAACTTCATGCAGTCCTTTGATGATAACAACGAAAATAAGTAGTAAAGTATATAAAAACACAATAACTACAAGGCACTGAACCCTTAAAATGGGAACTTAATAAAAACACTATGTTCTAGGCTGCTAATTCTCTGTATTTTACAGGGGATAAGTAGCCTAGTTTTTGTTTAATTTGTTGTTCCATCATCATTTGTTGCATTTGCTCCATATTCATTTCGGGCATGTTCATTTCAGAACGCCCCATGTAGTAATAAGGGTAAAGTTAATGTATACGCCAAAATTTATTGCACATTATCTAGTTGACTTATTAAAAATGGGTCTTCGGAATATATAGTGGAATTAGCATTTTGATAATTCGAAAAAAATAGTGGTTAAATCGGATTGTTTGGTGGAATGCTAAGGAAAAATAATAATACCACAAAATTATAAATCAAACACGGGTGATTACGGGTAGGTAGTCAAACAAGAGGGAATTATATTTTATCTTATTAAGGCGTTATAATGTACTGATAAAAAGATGCTCATATATGAACTTCAGGTTCTTGACACAAAAACTATTACACTATATAATGTAATTGTGAAATGGAGGAGGAAATAATGTCTGAAAACTGGTGTACACCAAAACCAAAACTAACGGAACGTCCCTTATTAGATACAGAGAACGCTGAAAGTTTAAGTGAGACCTTTAAAATACTTTCTAATGGGACACGGCTTAGAATACTGCATACCTTGCTTCGAACTCCAAATGCATCTGTTAGCGAGGTGGCAGAACAGCTTGAAATGAAACCTCAAGCCATTTCTAACCAACTTCAACGATTGGTTGATAAAGGCATCGTTCGCAGTATTCGTGAAGCCAATTTTATTCGGTACCGAATTGTTGATAATTGCGTCGTTAGTCTATTAGATCGTGGTTGGTGTTTAACCGAAGATTTACCTAAATAATAAGGAGGAGTTTAGTATGGAAAAATGTGCGAGACCGAACTGTAATTGTGTTCTTGGGGAAACAAAAGTAGAAGAAGCAGGAAAAGTTTACTGTAGTCAAGAATGTGTAGACAACTGTACTGATGAAGTTTGCGAGTGCAAAGATTGTAGCTGTGCAACTGCATAATTTAATAATTGTAAGGTTATCCCGTGTAACTATGGGATAACCCTTTTTATTGTAGGATAGTGAATGATAGGCTTTTTGTTTTCAATCATATAAATGCTTTATGAGATTGATGTTAGTAAAATAATTAGCAATGATAATTTCAATATCAAATCTATATTTAATACTATAACACCACAGAGTAGTAAAGGATGAACAATATGTCAGACTTATTATTACTACCAGATCTTAAAACAATAGAACCACCACAAGAAAATGAATCCGACATGATGTTTAAAGTGGAAGCAACTTTTCCACCATAAAATCCGAATACCCTCAAAAAGATAATATATTTAATATCTCCAATTTTGTTCTTCAACTTCATAAATCTTTTATAATGTTTAAGATAGGCATTCCCTCTAGTGAAATAGTATCTTTATTAAAGATCACTCACTAGTTAGTAATCAATAAACTATTTTGCATTCCTATACTAACCAGTGTTATAATCTAGATAACGAAAATGATTAACAATGAATGCACCAATCCCCACACTATTGCAGTAGTGTGGGGATTTTTTCGATGCTGGCTTATAAAGTCGCCTATTAATTATTTGTTGCGTTTACTAAGCCAATAAGTGTAATACGCAACAGCACAGCCACTGATGACTTGTGCTATGATGTGAACGAAAATGATTAGCAAAGTAATGCACCTCCTCTCTTCGTCAATTGACGCCTGAGAGATAGGCGACTCCATTATTATACCATCTGTATCTTTTGAAGCATATCTACTTCCGATAAGTCATTTTATGTCTAAATACACATCAAAAACTAACAATAAAAACCTTGATTTTAGTAAAATATAAGTACCTTCAAATTTTTTAAATTATTCAAGCTAATATATAAGTGCCTATCCCTATTTAAAAAAACGTTATTTCTATATAGTATCAAGACAAGAAGAAACTCGTTTCCACTCGTTTCAAAAATCAAAGTTTTTCGTCATGCAAATTTATAAAATATATATAATTATCAGTCCATTCCCCAAACTCATATATAAAACCTTTTCTAGTACATTCAAATTCAAAGCCTAACTTTTCTAATAATTTAAATGACGGCTCATTATCCAAATTTACGTGCGCTTCAAGTCTATGAAACCCTAATTCTTTATTAGCAATATCCAAAATTTTTAACATTGATTCAAAAGCATAACCATTATTCCAAAACTGATTATGTATATAAAAACCACACTCACCCCATTGAAAATTCTCCCTTTCAATAGTTACTATGTCTATCATTCCTAAATGTTTACCTTTTTTATCAAAAATAGAAAAAATATAAATCTCATCATTCTCAAATAATTCTCTATGCTTTTTTACTAAATTATTGAACCATTTTTTATCTTTATCAGATAAATTTATTCTACCTTTATCGTGTCTATATTGTGATTTTTTTCTCTCAGAAAAACCTAAAAACCAAGAGTCATAATCCGAAAAATTTAGTGGTCTTATACTCAAACGATCAGTATTAAAATTACAATTTTCAAAATCCAATTAATCCCCTCCATTTTTTCTAACTGCAATTTATTTTGCTTTATTCCAATTGCTTTATTGACGTTGAGCCTCGGATCCCAAAACTTGTCGAATCGTCGGATTAATAGCTCACGCTATGCCGACATTCGTCTACAAGTTTAGTTAAGGGTTCTTCTCAACTTCAATAAATTTTCTTGGCATAAATACGTAGTCTAATCAAAGAAATTCATTAAAGTCATGATAAAAGTTAATAAACAAGCAATTAGTATGACTAACTTACCTTTTTCTGTCTTTTCATTTCCTTTTCTGTATTCTCTCATTACAAATAACCAAGAAAGAATAACTAAAATTCCTAGAATAATACTTATAACTTTCATAAATTTAGTCGCTCCTTTTTTAAGTAAACTTTATCGTAAAAGTTATTAAATTTTAAAATACTCTTATTTGCATAATCTAACGACCTCGTCGAGTATTTTGACATTTCTTTAATCGTTACTTAATGATGTGGTGCAATTTTCTCGGATAATTCTATTACATGTGAATTACCTTCTGTTGTGTTACTTCCCCTAGATTAAATAACTGGTAACTACGTATTCTTCGTTGTCACTCATTTTTTCGTATAGTTCCCGTGTTGCTTTTAAATCCTTTTTAGCGTTTTTGCTCACTCTTAATGTTGATTTAGTTTAACTGATTTTAGTTGTTGCCACTATTATCATCTCGTTTATTCGGTTTAGTTAAAATATCAGTTAAAATGCCCCATAATGCGAAAACTAATACAAATAAAAGAGAATATCTATGATTAATATAATCTGTTGTGAAAGAAAGAACCGCATAAGTAATTACAAATATAAATAAGAGTAAAAAAGAAATAATTCTTATCTTAGCCTTTGCCATATGTCATCCAGCCTTTCTCGTAATTTATGGATATTATATTCTAATGCTTTATAATTCGGTACTTCATATTGATGTTGGTTACAATATTTAGCGATTTGATTTGCGTTTGCCCCCAACATACTTAAATATTTGGCAATAGATTATCGCGTTTTTTTATCAAATTTTGGTACGACCAATCGACTACCTTGTGCTTTTTCTTTACGAAAGCAGGCACACTCATATTTAAAGTTTCCGCAAATTGTTGTAACTTTAAATATTCGTCTTCTCTCACTCGAAAGCTAATTTGTTTAGGCTCCTTACGGTTAGGTTTTCAGTTTTCCTAACAGTATCGTCGCTAGACACAAATGTGTCTCGTTCATTCATTCCCACCACGCTTTCTTCGAAAGTTATTACTTAACGTAATCTAAGCATATAAAACATGCAAAGGTTATTTAAGTAATATAGTGGTTTGGAGTACTGAGTTTGCTAGCCACTATTATTGATATATATAATCATATAAGTTTTTTATTAACAAAAGTAAAGTAACAATTATAAATAATAATTTCACATATGAAACACCTTTTTTTACTGCGAAAGAACTACCAATATAACTTCCAACGATCATAGACAAAGCCATACTGAAACCTAATAAATAATCTACTTTATTTAATAATATAAATAAAAGTAAAGCGCCAATATTACTTCCAAAATTTAAAACTTTAGCATTTCCTGCAGCTTTTAAAAAGTCTAATCCTAAGATTAATAAAATAAATATGAAGAAGCTACCTGTTCCGCCTCCTAAAAAACCGTCATAGAAGCCAATTAATATTAATAAGAAAAAAACAATAAACAATTTTAATTTAGAGGTTTCACTTATTAATGTATTACCATTCCATTTTTTTTTGAAGAGTGTATAAATTAATACTATAAAAAGCATTATAATCGCTAAAGGCTTAAAATATTGAGCTGGAATTATAGTTGCAATATAAGCTCCAATAATAGAAGCAAGAAAAACAAAAGGGAATATTTTTGCCATCAATTTAAGATTTACTTTTTTTGCTCTAATAAAGGATATAGCGGCTGTAAGAGATCCGAAAGAACTCGCTAGTTTATTCGTACCTAAAGCAGTTGCGGGTGGTAACCCCACAGCCATTAAAGCAGGAATAGATATAAGTCCCCCGCCACCTACTACGGCATCTATAAACGATGCTAAAAATCCAAAAAAGCTAATTACTAAGGTCGTCATTAAATCCATATAAAGTCCTCCTAGAATATTAAGAGTATATCACAAAAAATTAATGAATATTCAAAAAAATCAGGTAAGTGTTATAATATAAAATTACACTAAAAGTAGGAGGTTTAATATGGTTAACTCAGCAGAGGGAAAACAAAAATTCATTTTCACATTAAAAGATAGAGAGAAAAAAGATGAAAATATATTCATACCATTGGTGAATATATTAAAAGAAAAGTAAGATGCAAAATAGATACAATTTAACTACCTATAATATTTAATTATGTTAACTGTAAACAAAGGCTAAAACGTTATTAAATCAACGTTTTAGCCTTTTACTTATGATTATTGTTTATTCATCTTTTATATATCATTATTCTGACACATTTTCATTGTTTTATATTTTGATTTTTATGTAGGTTATACGTGTATACAATATATACACTGGATACATGGTATATATTGTATATATTCGATACTTTGTATATTTTGGTTTGAAAGCTCATGTATTCGTCAAATATAACTGAAATAAAAGTAAAGAAAACAGATTTTTTACTTCTCTTTCATCTTAGTAAAATATATGTTACGTATAAATTAGCTTAAAAATTTTATTTGAACGATTACACTCGCTATTCCAGTACTATAAAAATAATATAAATTGCATTATTCCAATTGCTTTATTGACGTTGTACCTCCGAACCCTTAATAAACCCAAAACTTGTAGACGAATGGTCGGCTTAATAGCTCACGCTATGCCGACATTCGTCTACAAGTTTAGTTAAGGGTTCTTCTCAACTTCAATAAATTTTCTCGGCATAAAAGTCGCTAATATCCTTATTTGCAATTTCTTCAATTTTTTCTACAATTTTTAAATCCAAATTCTCTTTACTTTCAATAGATTCTTTAGCAAAACTGCTTAATTCTTCATGATGTCCAACCATTACTGTATAAAGTGCATTTTCAAACATAGATATATCATTTGAATCATTACCAAAAGCTATATAATCACCTTTATCTATTCCTAACATTTTAAGTGCAGCCCATTTATGTATACCTTTAGGACTTATATCAAGTACATTCTCATTTCTATGATTATTTACATATACATCTAATTCACTTAATTTTTTACTCAATAATTCATTATTATTCGATGTCAAAATCAAAACTTTCACAACAGATTTTAAAGAATCTAAATCAACTAGATTAGCCGAATTTAAGGGATCTAAATTTTTTAATATGGAATGGTTTTGAGGGCCAGTATATGCATAATCCCAATCCCCATCAATTAAATAAGTAGCATCAAATTCGTTGATTAATTTCTTAATCTTTTTCATTTCTGATAACGAAAAAGAAACAGATTTTATAATTTTTCCGTTACTTAAAATAAGCGAACCATTACCGCCTATCATTGTATAATTATGAAATTCCTTGCTTATAACGGGAAGCATATCTCTAATTGGTCTCGCAGATGCAAAAATAACTTGATGACCACTATTCGTAAGACTTTCTAAAGAATTAAGAATTTTATCTGATACTGGTTCTCCCTTAAAACAAATAGTCCCATCTAAATCAAACACAAATTTCACATTTAACTCCTCCACTATTTGGATTAGTTTTATTATATTATTCCTTATCAATTATGACAAAAACTTTATTAGCAAATTATATCTACGAAAAATCTTTAACTAAGATTTAAGCTACTAGTTTTTTGCTAGTAGCTTTTTTTATTTTATATATCCAAAGGCGTACTTAAACACCTAAAAGGTATGTTCTAAAATCAAATTTACGTGTAATAATCCAATATATCTATTTTGTATTTTAAGAGGATATTTAGACCACGCCGAAAACGAATGTGTTCATGTATCATCACTCCATAAATTTTTAATATTCACATGAACACTAAAAAAAGCCGATCCATCGACTTTTTATTTTTGGTTTAATTTATTTCTATATTATTTTCACTATCGCTCGGACGTATAATTGTCAAAACACCTTCTATCATACCTATCACACCTGGTATTCCAGTCCAACAAAATAATAAATAAAGAAGAGCCTTTTTATTTTTCTTAACATAAAACTTATGAGCCCCGAAACCTCCTAGAAAAAATGCTAATGCCGAGTAAACATATTTATTAACTTGCATGATTTCCACTCCTTTAATTAATTGATTTAGAGATACATTAAATAATTTAGTGATTTCTAAAATTGTTTTTAAATCTGGATTACTTACTTCTCTTTCCCAATTAGAAATAGAATGTCTCGATACGTCTAACTTTTCTGCTAATTTTTCTTGAGACATATTTTTACTTTTTCTTAACTTTTGTATTTGATGACCAATTTTTGTTTCCAAATTATTTTTGCTCCCTAACTTTAAGATATATTTAATCTCATTTTTTTCTATCGAAATTTATGAACATTAGTATTTATTATGCTGAAATATGTGAACAACCCCATAATATCAACCTTTTCTATAATTATACACGTTTTTAAATACATTGTGATAATACATAAAACGTACCTTATTTCAGACCGCACACTATTATGTACTTTACACTATTATATTTTTTATAATAGTATATAATATAGAGGTGTAGAATTTCATGAATATACAATTCAAAAAAGATTCTTTAGAATTATTAATTTTATTAATTATAAGAAAAAGCGATCAATACGGTTACTCTTTAATTCAACTTATAAAAAAGAAAGTTGAAATATCAGAAGGAACTATTTATCCATTATTAAGAAAAATGGTTAAGGAGGGTTATTTTGAATGTTACTATCAACCATCTAATGAAGGGCCTGCACGTAAGTATTATAGGATTACATCAAGTGGAATTATTCATTTAAATAATTTAATAGAAGAATGGAAAACATTCACTCAAGCAATAGATTCCTTTATGAAAGAGAGTGATTTTCATGAGTAAAGACGAATATATTAAGATTTTGAAAAAAAACATAAAAAGACTTGATAAAACTGAAAAAAATGATGTTTTAAACGAATATGAGACACATTTCCTTAATGGATATAAAGATAATAAGAGTGACGATGAAATTTCTAATAATTTGGGAAATCCTTTTTTTATAGCAAAAGAAATTAACGCATTAAATGATATAGAAAGAGTTGAAAATGAAAAAGGTATTAAAAATTTTATACACGCTATATTCTCAGTTATGGGGCTAAGTATAGTGAATTTTATAATAATATTATCTAGCATTTTCATTTTTTTCTTATTATTACCAATTATATTAGCTTGTATTATAGCTATTCCGGTAATGTTATTTTCTCCAATAATATTAATAATATTAAGTTTTACAAATGGTTTTTCTGTATTTAACTTAGAAAATATTTTTGAGGTGATTAAAGGTATTATGTTAGGTCTGTTTTTAGCCATATTAGGATATTTTATTGTTAAAATTTTCTTCAAATTAATTATTTCTTTTTTAAAGTGGAACATAAGTATTGTGAGAAGAGAGAATATAGTATGAAAAAAAGATATTTATCTATAATTTTATCACTAATTGTCATACTTACAGGGTGCTCTAATAAAGATTCAACCTCTGAAAGTAATGAAAACAGTAGAGAAAAGGATTTATCAAAACTTCCTATAAAAGTTTTTGATAAAAATGTTGTAGGCTCTAAAATATCGGAGAAAGAGATGAAAAGGGATATTAAACTATATTTAGACACAGATGCTGTGTTATCTAAAAAAAAGGAGTATTATGAAAATAAAATTAATGAAAATAAACAATTAAATCAAAGTGAAACTGAAAAATTTAAAAAATTTACTTATATGACTAAAAAAAATGCCTTTAAAATTAGCAAATATATTTCTACGTCAAATCGTTATGATAGTAGTTTAGATTCTGTTATAGATGGGGGTATAGATGGAAAACTTTCAAATAAAGATGTAGAAAAATTACAAAAAGATAATACTATAGTAAATGGCAAGGAACAAGAGAAAATAGAAGAATTTTTAAAAGATAAAAATATTAACACATATAACTTTAAATAGAATGATTTCTAACACAATAGTGGTATAAACATTATTAATAATAAAAAACTACTACCTTGTCAAATATAGAATATATATACACCTTATTTCTACTAAAAAAAGCCGATACATCGGCTTTTTATTTTTGGTTTAATTGATTATTTTCTTTTTCTATTTTGAATCCAATATGCACTACCTAATAAACCGACAGGAACGCCGACTAATGGTGTTAAAATATTACTAAGTATAAATGTTACAACAACCAAAATACTTACATTCTTAAAATTTAACTCTAAATTTTTAAGATCTTCCCAAGATTGTTTAAATATATTTTTTACAGACATAATAAAACCCCCTCTATATTTATACTAATAATACCACTTTAAATTTAAAAGTATATAAGGCTATAGTTCTAACAATTGTTTTGGTTTATTGACGTTGAGCCTCGGAACCCTTAACTTCAATAAATTTTCTCGGCATAAATGCGTCATTTAATAATTGTGATAACGTTTAGCATTCCAATATACAAAAATCATGAAAAGTACCACATAAATGCCAAACCAAGAATCTAAATAGTTTTGATTCATTTGTTTATAAGCAAAGAACACCAAAAATATTGCCAAAATCATTTGTATACTAAACAAAATCCATTTCAAAATTATCACTCCTTTTTAGAAGAACTTTATCATAAGAGCTATTTAATTTTTAAATACCCTTATTTGCAATTTTAAGATACTTTTTAGAACATTTAGGGGGTTTTATATAGTTTATGAACTATTTAACATCTCTTAAAATGTAAAAAAGCAAAGAGAAACATTGATATATCAGTATTTATTCATATTTTAAAAAAGTTATTTCTACATAGTATCAAGACAAGAAGAAACTCGTTTCAAAAAGCAAAATCAAAAACTAACCCTCTTTATCAACTTTTTCTAAACCAATGATTAATAAAATAAGAACAGATAAAAGCATAAAAGGGAAAAATATAGAAGTAACTAAAAAACCTATAATCATAATTATATAAAACGAATCAATTTTGTAATTTCCGAATTTCATGTAAAAACTCCTTTTGTTTTCTTCTCAAAAAAATAAAATTGCTTTATTCCAAAATAGTTCCACTCAACATCAATAAATTTTCTCGGCATAAATGCATGTTCTATTTTTTTCTTTTCAAATCATATTGTTTTATATATTCTTTAGTTTCGTCGCTAAAGTTAAAGCATAAAAAATAAACTACAATCCCAATCGGGATACCTAATAATGGCGTTGTAAACATACTTGCTATAACAATCGAGAGAATTAACAAAGTTAAATCATCCCAACCCCATTTTTTATTTAAAATATAATTCCATATTTGTTTAATCGACATAAAATAAACCACTCCTTTTAAAAAACTTTATCTTAAAAGCTATTTACAATTTTAAATATCCTTATTTGGAATTGTAAGATACTTTTTAGAGCATTTAGGGTGTTTTTTATAGTTTGCGAACTATTTAACGACTCTTAAAATGCAAAATAGTAGAGAGAAATGCTGAAATATTAGTATCTATTCATAATTAAAAAAAAGGAAATTATTTCTTATAGTATCAAGACAAGAAGAAACTCGTTTCAAATTCGCCTAAATGTCATGCTCTATTTTTAGTGATATTTATAGCCCTAACAACTAGATAAACTGCATTTATAAAAGTCAGAATAGTGTATGGAATTAAAATATATAAATTTTCTAATTGAATTAAGAAAGTTAATCCAACTAAAAATAAAATATTCAAAATGGTAGACATAATAAAAGTTATATCTAACTCGCCTTTTTCATTCAAAATATCTCCTCCTTTTTTTTAAATTTTACCATAATTACTTTGTTCCAATTGCTTTATTGACGTTAATTCTAAGAACACTTAACACTCCCTAAAATTATCGAATGATCAGGCTCATAGCTCTTCTATGTCGACATTCGTCGATTTTTACCTTAGTTTTAAGTAATCGGTGTTATAGCACAGATATAAAAATTAATACTACCTCAAAATTCAACTAAGATTTAAGTTACTAGTATTTTGCGAATAGCTTTTTTATTTTATATATCCAAAGGAGTACTTAAACACCTAAAAGGTATGTTCTAAAATCAAATTTACGTGTAATATAATTCAATATATCTATTTTGTATTTTAAGAAGATATTTAGACCACACCAAAACGAATGTGTTCATGTATTATCACTCCATAATTTTTTAATATTCACATGAACACTAAAAAAAGCCGATACATCGGCTTTTTATTTTTGGTTTAATTTAAATTATTTCTATATAGTATCAAGACAAGAAGTAGCTCGTTTTCAACTCTTTTCTAAAAATAAAAAAGAAAGCAAATCCTAAGATTCACTTTCTTTTTTTAAACTACTCAACAAACCAAAAATAAGAATTAAAACAGAAACAAATAAACATAAGACAAAAAGACCATTGAACTCTGGTGTATTAAAGAAAGAAAACAATTCCAAATTACTTAAATTACCAAGAAAACCGCTATCATTAGGAGTTAATTTTAGATAATCAAAAATAAAAATTAAAATAAACGTCCCAATTGCAAAAAGAATAGCAGAAATTAAATATTTTAAAAATTTACTCAAGATATCCCCCCTTTTTTTTAATATATTATCAAAGTTAATTGCTTTATTCCAATTGCTTTATTGACGTTGTGCTTCGGAACACTTAATAAACCAAAAACTTGTCGAATGGTTGGTATATAATCATGAATTTTAAATGTAATCTTTAAACCAAAATCAATGTACTACATTGGGATAAACTTCTTATTACTAAAAAAGGAGCTTTGTATCATTTCAACAGCCTACTATCTTCTTATTTATTAGATAAACTTATTCTCATATAACAAGTAAAGTACTAACCACAATAATTTCAATGACTTATTTTGTTTGATTAGGGCGTACCTATAACCTACAATATCTCGCAATTTTATATCGATGTTATTTTATGAAAATTTAACTTAGTTCTTTTTTATGATAAATTAAGTTTAGATTTATAAAAAATTTTAATAACTTAAAAGGAGATTATCATATGAATGTTTTAACAGTAGAACATTTAACCAAAAAGATAGGTAAAAAAACTATTCTTGAAGATGTTTCATTAAAGTTAGATCGGGGTCAAATTGCTGGTCTTGTAGGAGCTAATGGAGCAGGTAAAACAACTTTAATGAAAGTTATATTGGGTTATTCAAGCTATCAAAAAGGACAATTTGATGTTATTGAAAATAAACATAAAAAAAGTAATATTGGCGCATTAATTGAAAGTCCAGGAATATATCCATTCATGTCAGGCTATGACAATCTAAAGCTTTTAAATGAATCTAAAAATTCTAATGACATTGATACCATTGTCTCACAACTTAAAATGAATGAGTATATACATAATAAAGCAAAAACATACTCCCTTGGTATGAAACAAAAATTAGGTATCGCAATAGCTTTCTTGAATCAACCTCAATTAATTATTTTAGACGAACCTATGAATGGGTTGGATCCTAAAGCTGTACGGGATGTTAGAGAACTTATCATTAAAAAAGCACAAGAGGGCGTTACTTTTTTAATTTCTAGTCATATCTTAAGTGAATTAGTAAAAATCACCAATTCTATCTTTATTATCAATAAAGGGAAAATTGTAACAGAAACTACAGAAGAAGAATTAAATAAATACGAGGATAATGATTTAGAAAATGTATTATTAGATATTATAGATAAGGAGGAACAATCATAAAATGAGTACGCTAATCAAACAAGAGTGTTTCAAGTTATTTAAAAAGAAGTCAACATATATTATCCCTATTATTATTATAATATTAATGCTTGCTCAAGCAGTAGTTTCTAAAAATTATGATGACGTTTTTTCTCCAAAATTAGCTATTTCATCAGCATTTAGTGGATTTTCATGGTTAATCTTCTTATTAATCATTCAAGCAAGTACAATCATTTCAATGGAATTTTATCATGGTACAATTAAAAATCTGCTTTACCGTAAATATACAAGATCAAGTATCATTATTAGTAAAATCGTAACCTTAATTATTTTTTCGTTAATTTATTTTATTATTACAATAGCTATAGCTATTGTTTTATGGGCTATTTTCTTTAACGATATTAATTTACTTGAGAGTAAAGGTGATGAACTATCACTATTAAGTAAAATGTTATTAACTGGATTAGGTACATTTATTGGAACTTGGTTAGTTTTAAGCATCACTTTATTAATCTCATGTGCAATGAAAAGTCCAGGTGTTTCTATTGCAGTCGGCATTGTCTTTTATTTTGCTACTTCTATTTTATCTGGTTTATTAACAATTGTTATTGATAAATGGGAATGGTTAAAATGGAATCCAATTAACATGATGAATATCATGGTTCAAATTATTGATAAAAGCTTTAAAAAAATTACAAAATTAGAATTACATGAATTATTTATTGGTAATATTGTTTATATATTTATTTTCTTAATTCTTGTAGTATTTGTCTTCAGAAAGAAAAATATCTAAATAAGTTCAATGTATTTTGTGATTAACAAATAATATACTACCCCCCCTCACTATTATTATTGTGAGGGGGTTTTGAATGTACTTAAAAATAACAAAATTAATTTTAAAATATTTTATCATACTTGTGCAACAAATCTATATTTTCTTATTCATTAACCATATAACGGGAAATCTTTACCAAATACTTTTCGCCACTCATCTATTGCTTTTTCATCATCAAGATTTAATGCAAAATTTATGGCATTTTGAGATATTTTAGAGTGTTCAATAGCTTTTTGAGATATTTTATATTTTTCTTCTTGAGTCAAAATGTTAATATCAACTTCTGGATTATCCGGAGAAAAAATCATATTATAAATTTCCTCTTGAATAAAATTTAAAACGTTAGGTATCTCTAAATTAATATGTTGTTTTATTCTTTTATTATCTTGATAATAATTTAATATTATTACTTCTAATAAATAAGAAGGCATTGTAGGTGCCATACTATTTTTATTCCAATATTTAATAATACGTATTACATCTAATAGCTTTCCACCATTAATTTGATTTAAGTCTGAAATTATACTTTTTTCAATTCGAGGATCAGTTTTTTTCCAATTACCATTACCATCAGGTATTAAATAGTGAGTATCTCCGTTTAAATCTTTTTTAGTGAAAAAACAAGGAACAATATCAAAATTCCACTTGTAGGATGATAATTTTAAAGTAGCTGCTTCGTGATTTCTCTTTATTTCTAAGTATTCGTATTGTGGTATCTTATTCAATAACTCAATAAATTTATTTATTACTTTTCTAGAATTAAGTTTATTTGAATCATCAAAACATAATTTTCTTAACATATTTGCATTCTCATCAACTATTATTTCAATTTTATCTAAATATTCAATGTAAGATCCATTTTCTGCATTTAATGCAATCATTATATCTATATCATCTAAATATTTAATTTTAGTTTTTCGAGC
This sequence comes from Staphylococcus sp. SUC_1.2, assembly GCF_026222585.1. NCBI lineage: Bacteria > Bacillati > Bacillota > Bacilli > Caryophanales > Staphylococcaceae > Staphylococcus > Staphylococcus sp. SUC_1.2. The sequence goes on from NZ_JANJPM010000004.1 coordinate 87,819, forward strand.
AAAAGAACCAAAATATATATTCTTCTCAATATATAAATTCGGAAACGTTTCTTCTTTATCCGGAAATATTTTTATTTGTTGTTCTACTAACCAATCTCTACTTTTTAAGGCTTTATCCGTTTCAATTCTATCTAATCTCACATAATCTTTTAAGAATTTTTCAAATGCTGCTTCTACTGTCTTTACCATTAAATCTCTCCTTTATAAATAAAGATAATTATTTATTTCAATTTCAGATCTTTTTTTATACTTTCCCATTCTTCTGATGTTTTTTTATTAATCTCATTAAATATTTTTGTCGAAAGCATTACTCCCATTCTAGCTTTAAGAATTTCATATTCAATAGTAACATCTAGTATTTTAGATAATTTTTCGTTAAATTTTCCTTCGTCTTTTGTATTTATAAGATATATATATCGAAATTTTTTATAAATTTTTTCTGTTTCAATTTTATATTTTTCTAATTTTATCCAATTAATTATTATATTAGTACCAAATAACAGCTGTATTATAAATAAAAGTAACTCTATATGAGTTGAACGTAATATTAATAGAAACAACAAAATTGTTAAAGAAATTATTGATTTACATCTTTCTTTATGTAACATTTTTTTACTAATTTCAAAAGAAAATAATGAATTCTCAAAAGTATTTAAACCTAAACGAAATATAGATGGCGAACTTTCATTATTATAGTAACCTTTAGTTTTTTCATCATTTAAAGGTATTCCAAACGAATTCGATAGTAAATGAGTTTTTCTTATATTTTCTACTTTAGGAATCAACCAGACTGTTAAAATAGTATCAATTGCAAAGAAAAACACTAATACTACTATGTAGAGTACTATAATTAAATATTTAAAGTCATTATCTAAAATAAATGTAACGAAACAAGAACAGATTAATGATAAATAAAAGAGTATTTTTTTAATTTTATTTACACAATTGACTTTTTTATACTTACTATCCATAGTATCTTTTCTCTCTTTTGTCATAAATACCACCTATCATATATTACACTTTCTATATCTATTATATAAAATTTACTTTTTGCGTTCCTCTACTAACCAGTGTTATAATTTAGATAACAAGAGCTTCGTGCATTATATGCACCAATCCCCTCACTACTCGCAATAGTGAGGGGATTTTTAGGTGTTGGCTAATATCGCCTATTTTTTCTTAGTGTTACGTGTACGTAGCCAATGCGTAAATAACGCAACAATACAACCACTGATGACTGTGGTCGTGATGTGAACAAGAGCTTCGACCATCTGATATGCACCTCCTCTCTGCGTCTAAATTGACGCCTGAGAGATAGGCAACCTGTATATTATATCATCTCTGAATAAGGGATAATAGATAACTTCCGATAAGTAATTTTATATAACGCTAATTTTACTTATAGTTTTTCATCACTCCACCCAAGAAAACCATCTTTAACTTTTATTGTAAACTTTCCACTCCAGAAAGTACTAATTTCATAATAGAAGATGCCTCCACTTTCTCGAATGAATTTGATATCATTTCCGTATTTTTTGATAACATAATTGTCTGCATCTGTTCTTTTAGACATTTAAGACCACGCCTTCATTTTATAAAAATACCTCTTTTATCATCTAACCAAAAATTAAATGTAAGATGTTTTTCACAATTATCAAACTAACTACAATAACAATAAAACTTGATATCTTATTTAAAATTATTATATATTTTCCAGTTTGATCTATAGATCCTAAAATCTTCCCTAATACAGCTAATAAAATAAACCATATCCATGAAATCATAATAGTAGAAATACTGAATAAGAATTTTTCTGAACCTGAATAAACAGAAGCGCTTGTTCCAATTACTCCTACTGTGTCCATGATTGCATGAGGATTTAATAGTGATACAGATATAGCAAAGCCAATTTGCTTTTTAGCACTCATAGAGTCATGATTTTCTAAATTATTAGGTTTTTCATTCCATAATGACCACGCCATATATAATAAAAACATAAGGCCTATAATATATATAACTAATTGCAACGTAGGTAAAGACATTAAAATCAATGAAACGCCTAAAACTGCAATTGTTATTAAAAATGTATCGCATAGTCCAGCTGTTATTATGACTGGTAAAGCTTTTGTAAATTTCTTTTGATTAGCTCCTTGATTAAATACAAAAACATTCTGTGCTCCTAACGGTAGAATTAGACCTAGCGCTAATAAAACACCATGTACGATTGGTTGCAACATAATACTAACTCTCTTTCATTTTACTATTGGGTGTACAAATATCTTTTACCACACTATAAAATCCTGGTAATGTAGTTTTGAAAAATCCTGTGCAATGATGTGCTTCTCTATATTTTTTATCTTGCATCAAAATAGAGTGTGCCTTCTTTAAATTATAGTGCGGAATAGCTGGGAATAAATGATGTACCAAGTGATAATTATCATGATGTGGGTGAAATAAAAATATTGTCTAAGGCATACCAAACGTATTTCTACTTGCTGTTAATTCAGTATCATTGTTTAATCCTGAATGTTCTGCCATTTCTGCCCAGTAACGAATAATTTGAAAAGTTGTAAGAAGTGGTACAAACCAAAAGATAATAAGGTAAAACCAAAAATTAAATACTATAGATGTTGATATCAAAACCAACCATAAAATATTTCTAGTCCAAAGTTCTGACTTAGGTATGTCCTTACTATAAAGGTTAGCTGATACCGTACCTAGTATATACTTTGGCACATGAAACAGTAATAACACCTTTATAATGTGATCTTTTATAAATTTATTGATGTTTTCCTGTGGCTTATCTAGTCCAACAATACGATATCTTTTTGTATCAGGATCATTTTCTTCATCCCATAAATTCCTATGATGTTGAAAGTGAGAATTACAATATGTAGTAAAACTTGTAAAAATGGGGAATGCTATAAAAATACAAGTAATCCACTTATTATAAAATTTATTCGTAAATAATGAACGATGGCATGCTTCGTGCATTAAATTGTCAAAAGCTCGCATTCGACTTCCAATTAAAATAATACTAAGCAGGTAAACAAATATATTTCCTGTTGTTATGCTTAAATAAGCACTTCCAAAAATAACCAACCAATCAAAAAGTAAAGCAAAAATATTATGATAGTTATCTTTTTTCATCAAAGGTTTTAATTCTTTTTTGATTTCTTTAGAAAAAACTGCTTTTTCTAATTTCAGTGACATCATAACCCCTCCTTTGGATTGTATGTTATAATAATCTGAAATTTTAAAAAACTACCAGATTAAAGATAAAATTCCAACCAGATTTAAGGAGAAGAAGTATGGGAAATTTTCAATACAAAATGATAATAGATGATATTATTAATAAGATTAACAATGGCGAATTATCATCAGGAGATAAATTACCATCTCAAAGAGAAATTTCTCAATATTATAATGTGAATAGATCTACAGTTATACAGTCATTAGATATTTTGAAAAGTTATGGTATTTTGGAAACTATTGAAAAAAAAGGCGTTTATGTATCTCAATATAAATGGAATGCTTATATTACAAGTAATATTCATTGGCAAAATTATATAGGGAACAGCATGTCTAAAAGCAACCAATTTTATATTCAAAGAATCAATGAATTAGAATTCAATCCTAATATTATACGTCTAGGTACTGGCGAGTTATCTCCAAAGTTAATTCCAAATCATTTGTTCAAAGAAATAATATCAAACAGTATTAGTGACTCTATACAAACGAATTATGAGGAACCAAAAGGAAAATTAAGTCTTAGATTAGAAGTAGTAAATTATATGAAAAAAAGGGGAGTCATATGTGATGTGGATAACATATGTATCACTTCAGGTGCTGTTCAAGGATTAAAACTAATAGCTGATGGATTATTAGTTCCTCAATCTAAAATTATTATTGAAACACCTTCTTATATTAATTCCATACGTACTTGGCATAATATCAAATCGAAAATGATCCCTTTATCAATCAACTATATAAAGCGAAATATTAATAATATATTTAAAATAAGTAGTAACTACAAAAACAGCATATTTTATTGTATACCTACTTTACACAATCCTACTCAAAATACTTATACTAAAGAAGAAAAGCAAAAAATTATAGATCAATGTCAAAAAAACGGAATACCTATTGTTGAAGATAGTATATATTCTGATTTATGGTTTGATGAAAAAAGACCGATGCCCATGAAATCTTTGAAAAATAGTGACAATGTTTTATATTTAGGAAGTTTATCTAAAACGGTAAGTCCTGGTCTGCGTATTGGATGGATAGTAGCAGATAAAAATGTAATTAATCACTTATCTGATTTAAAAATGCAGAATGACTATGGTGCTAGTTCTATATCACAATATATTGCCACAAAATGGCTAAATACTTATCATGAAAAACATATATCTGAATTAAAATTAGAATTAAAAAAACGTAAAGATATATTTATAGACGCCCTAAAAACTCATTTATCTATGTATGGTAGTTGGAATGACCCTAGTGGATCATTTTATATTTGGTTTGAGTTCTCTATATCAATAAACGTAAAAAAATTGTTTAATGAATCTATAAAAGAAAATATACTTATACAACCTGGAGAAATATATGATTCTAACTACAAAAACTACATTCGATTTTCTTACTCATACATTGATGAGAATGATATTAATAGAAGTTTAAAAAAATTAAGTAATATTATTAAAAAAATTAGAAATTGATTCCTAAGAACTTTCTTTACTTTGCATTCCTCTACTAACCAGTGTTATAATTTGATTAACAAATAGTGTACTAACATGATAAACACCGAGCCCGATAACTACTGCGAATAGTTATCGGGCTCTTTTGGTGTATTAGCTATATGTCGTCGCTAAATTACTTTTCACGATTATTCAGCCAATGAGAAAATAACGTGAGTATAACTCCTACTATGATAGGAGCTATAATAGTTACAAATAGTGTACTGAACATGATGTCACCTCCTTCCATGCTAAATACAGCACAGAAGTGAACGACGACTTTTGTATTATATCATTTCTAATAATTGAGTTACAGATAACTTCCGATAAGTCATTTTTATGTTTAAATAAACATCAAAAAGTAACAATAATAACCTTGATTTTAGTAAAATGCCTAAAAAACTTGTTATTCTTTCACAATGATTACTAACTTAGATATCTACTAGTAATAACAAAAGAAAGATATGTTTTATTCTATCTTGTATGTTATTAATGAAAATTTATCCTTAACAAGTGAATAAATAAAACTTGAATTAAAAACCCTAAAAAACACAGATCGTTATGTAAAGAAGTAACACTTTTCTAAAATCTAAAATGGAGAGTGAGACGATGAAAAAACTAGAAGATAAATGCCAAATTACACTCATAGTGCAATCAATAATTGTTGTTACATTATTTTTTACTTGTGAAGCCCTTCTTTTTACATACTTAAACAAACCCGCATTTTACATAATAGGTGTAATTTGTTTGCTATTAACTCTAGGATTATGTAATGTATTTAAATTTAATTTATTTTCTTTCAAACCTTTAAAACGTAATGAAGTAGCTTTAATTATAATAAGCTTTCTTGTTATCGAAATAACAACTTATTTACTAACTACTTTTTTTCCTATACCAAATAACCAGGAAAGTTTAGACAATCTAGTTGATCATTCGAATTTAATTATTGCAATAATAACACTTGGAATTTTGATACCTATAATAGAAGAGTGTATTTGTAGAGGAATATTTATTAAAGTTCTATTTCAAAAAAAGCAACGTATAGGCGTAATAATTTCTATACTTTTATTTACTTTTGCTCATGGTCCCACAAGCATAACAGACTTTATAATCTATGGACTTCCAGCAGTTATTTACTCAGTGATTTACTATAAAACTAAAAGGCTAGAAATACCAATTATAATCCACATAATGAATAATTTATATGTATTCTTAACTTAACAAAAAACAGGAAAAATACTGATATATTAGTATATATCCCTATTTTTAAAAAGCGTTATTTCTATATAGTATCAAGACAAGAGGAAACTCATTTCAAATCGCTTTTAATTCTTTGAATTATTCTTATTGCCCTTAACCACTTTAACAACTAAATAAACAGCATTTATTACTATTAAAATAGTATATGGAATTAATATATATAAATTTTCTAAACCACATATAAAAGTTAATCTAAATAAAAAGAAAATATTTAAAATAACCTTTATCTAGCACTGTGTTTTTATTCAAAATAGCCACTTTTTTTAAGCAATATTAACATATTTGCTTTGTTAACGTTGAGTCTCGAAATCCTTACTTAAAGAATCTAAAACTCGTCGAATAGTTGTCATAATGGGGTTTTATTAATGAAAATATATCTGCCTTGGTAAATGTGTAAATAAAAATAGAATTAAAGAAAGGAATCAAATAATTATGTCTAAAAACAATACATATAATTTATCTAATAAGTCCTATATTATATTGTTAATTCAATCGCTTTTTATTATTTTATTGCTATTTTCTGCTGAAATCTTACTTGTGGTTTTCGTCGATAAATTCTTACTTTATTCAATCACAGTAGTCTATCTCATAGGTATTTTTGGATTATGTAAGTTACTAAAAATTAAATTGTTTCAATGGAAATTAATCACCAAAAAACAGTGGATAGTTGTAACTATTGCTATTTTTATATTGTGTCTAATTAATTTTATTATCAATCTTAATTTATCTTCTGTTAGTAATGAAAATACTTTAGATACTATGACCTCTAGAGCTTCTACATTTCTCTTGTTATTAACTTTCGGTATATTTGTGCCTATAATTGAAGAATGTATTTTTAGAGGTTTCATAATCAAAGGTGTTTTTAGAGGGGCTCCCATTATTGGTTGTATAATTTCTATTATTCTTTTTACATTAGCTCATAATCCCACTAACATTTGGGAATATTTAATTTTTGGTTTTTCTAGTATCGTTTACGTTGTATCATTTATGAAAACTCAACGGTTAGAAGTTCCTATTTTAATACATATTTTAAATAATATTTTAGGTGTACTTATATAATAATCTTTTAAGGAATTTTACTCATGTTAAAAATTTTTAAATACTTTTAATGATCAAGTGATAATGTCCTTTTAAAGTATTTACATCTGAGATAGTTCATACAAAAGACTCCTTTTTTGCTAAAATTATACTATCAAATTAATTTTGCAATAGAATTTCTAAAGAATATTAAGAGCAAGAAAGAAAGCAGGCTAGACATAATAGGGCATACGTAAATAAAAAGTAAAGAGCATTATTATACCGAGAAAACTTATTATCTGGAATAAGCTACATGTTAGCGAATTGCTTAGTGATTTGTTGGGATTAATTTCAAAAAAATACCAACTTAACAACATATAAAAATTTGTTGTTCCTAACAATAAAAAATTGGAATAATGCAATTTAGGATAAAAATATATATGTTGATAAGTTATATTTTTATTGTTATTTTTAATTTGGGATGTTGGAATGTTTGCAGTATATAATGGAGGTTTTATTTTTGAATAGTAAAAATAAATTTTTATCTCTTTTCTTTGCAGGAACTGCTACTTTAACTTTTACTTTAATTCCATTTAATGATGTTAAAGCTTCAGAAACAAATTATTCTGACTCACAAAATGTTGCCTTGAAAAATGGTAAGTCTTCATTATCTCATGCAGAGAAATATATTTACGCGGATCAAACTAATTAAAAAGTATTTATTTAATAAAGAAAAATTTATGGATGAAACAAATGCCACTTCTAAAGATGTGAGAGAGATAGAATCCGATTTACAAACAACAAATCATGATATTAAAAACACGAATAATGTTAGATATGAAAATGGTAACTTCGTTAGATATGTCAGTTCTGTAGAAGAAAACAATATATTAGCAGAGCAAGGATTAAAAAATGATGAAAATACTCCTGCAGTAACTACTTTTGCAGCGAAGAAAGGTGGAGTTACTAAAGTAACTTTTGGTAAAGATGGAGGTATAGATATATATTTATCTCATAAATTTGCAACTACTTTAGTTCAAGGTGGCGTTACAGCCGCATCCACTGCTATAGGCGGTTTAACTGCTGGAATTGGTTCTGCTGTTGCAGGTGCTTTTGCTAGTCAATTAGTTAATGCTTATGCAGGTAAAGCTATACCTAAGAATGGAATTATAATGTATGGAAAACCACACGGAAGTGAAAATATAACATTTGCTCCACAATAAATTTGAGAGAGTGTTTCTAAATGAAAAAAACATTTTTAGTTTTTTTAATTTTATTCCTTGTAGTAATATTAACTACTACTTTGTCCTCATTAAGTAATAATATGTTATTGAATGTAGTACTTGGTGTAATCTTCGTTATTTTAGGTGCTTTTTTTATAAAAAAAATAATTAAGAATAATTAACTAGCATTAGGTATCTTGTTTTCTAATATTTTAGAAGACAAGATACTTTTATTTTTTGAATTGTATCTGAGTTGTTTCTATTTGTTTACGTGTAATGATGATAAATTTTTGTTTTGTAAAAATCTTTTTACATGTGTTATATATCATATTCGTCTAGGTTCTATTGTAAAGTTGAAAGATAAATATTTAATCTTAAGTTTAATATAGTACTTTGTGTTAAGGGGATTTTTTAGGTGTGACTAAAGTCGCCTATTTATCGTTGCGATTACGTAGCCAATGCGTAAATAACACAACAATACAACCACTGATGACTGTGGTTGTGATGTGAACAAGAATTTCTAGGGTTCTGTTGCAAAGTTAAATTAATATACAAAGTTATGCAAAAGCAGTAAATTATATACTATTATATCAACAGATTATTCGGTTGGATTTTATTATTTTTCATTTCTTTGTATCTATATTATATAATTTTCAAGTTTGCAACAGAACCAAAGAATTGGGGTTTATCTTTATAAATTTACATATTAATAAAATTAAAGCTAGAAAAGGTCGCAAAATTGAATACTTAGAATTTACTTTTGACGCTGAGAAACGTATTCATAGCAAACGACAACCTCAAATGAAAGATATAGATAAACAGAAACAATTCATAAGCCGAGAGAAAACACCACAATGGTTAAAAGAACGTTCATACCATCAAGAAATACAAAACGAAGAATATGATCCCCAATTTGAAGAAAAAAGAAAAGAATTTTCTAAACAGTTGGAAGTTGATTGGAAAGAATAGAATAATAGCAATAAATTACGTTATTAAAATAAAAGTCAAAAAAACGCAAGAATGGAGTTTTGTATAATGAAATATTTCAATAATTTTTTTACAATACTTTATGCTTTAATACTTGCTCTTATAGTGTTTTTTGTTTTTAAATTCACATCTTTAAAAACTTTTACTGGAACTGGATTTAAACTGTACATTATTTTTACTGTAATCGGTTTGTTTATAGTTTTTATGAATACACTTTATAAAATAAATCACAAGAAAAATAGAAAAAATAAATAATATAGGATGAATACTTATGAAAAACAGAATAATTATGGGTAGCATTTTTTTATTTATTATTATAATTTATGCTTTGTATATCTTGCCTAATCTAGATATAAATAATCAATTAGTCAACTTAATTTCCATTATAATTTTATTTCTAATAGGTGGTATCTTAGGAACTTTAGGAAGAAAATTAGATAAAAAAAAGTAACTCTTATTTTTAATTTAGAATTTTGAATAAAGATACAAGATACTAACTAATGAAAACAAATGAAAACGTGTCAGACCAGTGATGTATAAAATCTGTATAAATGATAATCATAAGCAAAAGGCTTAAACGTTGATCTAACAATGTTTAAGCCTTTTGAGTTAGTTAACATAATAAAGTGTTATGGGTAGTCACTTTGTATAACTCATACATTATTAACTTTATAAATTTTTTATTTTACACACACTTCTATAACTGTACTTTGCAATTTTGTCGAATTAATAAATTATTAATTAAATAATATTATGGTACATTCTCCTTGAAAATGTTTTGGAAATTGAAAATAAATTAAATACAGTTTGGAACTATGATATAACATTTAAGAAATATTCACTATATTTACGTAATAATTTGATAATCTAAAATTAATTAAATAAATTGAAAGAAATCTCAGTTATGAAACATAACATTCTATCAAAAGTAATTTTAAGTACTGCGATTGTAACAGGTTCTGTGGCTGCTCCATTTGTAATTTCTGATCATAATCAAACGCATGCAGCAGAAAAGCAAGAAGGTATAGGCAAATTAAGTCAAAAAAATGAAAGCACACTACATTTATCAGTCAATAAAAATATAAAGGGTACAGTTAGTTCAAACAGCGAATTAACTTTATCTGATGGTAAAGAAACAAAGCAAATGCCTACAAATGCTACTGATAAAAATGGTAATGAGGTTGTACTAGCATATAAAAAATCTGGAGATGGATTTGATGTACAAGTAATTAAATCATCTCAAGAAAGAAAGACTAATTGGGGTAAATGTGCACTAGGCACAGCCGGTGGTGCAGGAACTGGTGGTTTAGGTGGAGCTAGTGCTGGTTCAGTAGTTCCTGCTTTAGGTACAGCAACTGGTGCTGCGGCTTCATGCTTCTAGTCAATTTAATTCCTATTTAAGGAGTTGATTATATGAAAGATTCAATATTTTGGAAGAAATCTTTTATTCCTGTTTATTTTATAGTTGCACTTTTAGCATTTTTACTATTTAAATTTTATATTCAAACTGATAATTTATCAGTATATTTATTGGTAGCTTTTGTTGCCATTTTAGGATTAGCATCTATAATTTATAACTCAAATACAAACAGATGACGAAAGAACTTTATTATTTAGTATTTATGAATTTGAACTTAGTGGCTAGCAATTAGCCACTTATTTTTTTTCGCAGAAAATAACCTAAGGGGCTTTGGTCGTAAGGATTATGTGGATTTAATTAAAGATGTGTATGGTATAGATTGCTTACAATAATGGAAGTCTATACAAAAACGTGGTGTTAAAGGCTATGATTATTTAAATGCTATGAATGTTTTGTATGAGCTTGAGGATTATTATATAAGAATGTATGTACAACCTTTAGAGTTTGAAGATTAAACGTAAAAAAAGAGGTGACTATTTGCAGTCACCTCTTTTTTGAGTTCCACGACATTTGCAAAATGTCGTAACGGTTAAGCGTTCAATTTGTAAGCATAACGTTCCATATAACAGCATACAAAGTAGTGCATCAATTCATCAGCATTTAATGCCACCATCGTTAATTCTGCACCGCATGGCTTTGTATAGCGGACATAATGGTATAAATCATCAAATAAGTCTTTTTTAGTCTGTTTATCGCTCATATTGAATACTTCGTGTACATTAGTCCTTTTTCTTCTAATCTCTTTAAAATCACGCCGAAAACGAATGTGTTCATGTGTTATCACTCCATTATTTTTTAATATTCACATGAACACTAAAACACCGACGTGTCGGTGTTTAATAATATTTTCTTTAAACCAAAGTTCAAGAAGAAACTCGTTTCACTCGTTTCAAAAACCCTTCTGATTTTTAGAGAAAAACTCTCTTATTTCATCGTCTTTAATAAAATAATATGCCATCTTTCCCTTTTTATAAAAATCAAGTACATCATTTTTATATAAAAGTCTTAAATGATGTGAAGTTGAAGCAACACTCATTTTCAATATCAAAGAAATATCACAAACACACAACTCATCTTCTTTAATCAAAGATAATATAATTTTCAATTTCTTCTCATCACAAATCTTTTCTAAAATGTTAAGTAATTTCTTAGATTTATCATCTTCTAAAAAACTTAAAGCATTGTTAACTTTATCCTCATGTACACAGATCACATCACAAGCATTTTCATAGCTCATATAAAATCACACCCTAAATTAAAATATAAATCCTAAAATTGTTTGAATAGTGTCATTTTCTATAATGATAAATAAACCTAAAGCTATATAAATAACAGCCATAATCCAACGACCAAATTTCTCAACAATTTCTCCAACTCCTGGAATATTAGCTAATTTTTGTGCAGTAAATACCAAGACGAAAATTAAAATTAAAAAGACAAACAAAGTAATTAATAAATTAGTAACACTTAATGTCACAAAATAGGGAACAAATACACCTATATTATCAGCGCCACAACTTGCTATGGTAATAATTGCAATCGTACCAACTAGTTTAGACAATCCTTTTTCATTCAATTCTTTTTTAGCTCTCTCTTCTCCGTCACTATCACCATAAATAGCCACTTTAATTCCTAAATAAATCGGTATTAACCCTAATAATCCTAATATCCATTTTTCAGGAACATAATTTAAGACAAAGGCAAAGAATAAACTTATGACAATCAATGTCACAGATCCTACATATTGACCAATATAAATATCGCGATATTCTTTCCTAGTCTTTGCTCTAGCAAAGAACATTAATAAAATCACTAATAAGTCTAATGCTGTCACAATATAAAGAATAGCAGCAGTTACAATAGTCTGAATCATAATTACACCTCATTCAAAAATATTTTTGAATGTATTATAACTTATTTTTTTAAATAATCATAGGTTTAA
>NZ_JANJPM010000038.1:0-18101 GCF_026222585.1 Staphylococcus sp. SUC_1.2
TATGAACATGTATCAGGCTCTTTCTATCAATTTAATTAAAGACATTCTCACTTAAAGTGAATACATAGTCATCAACGAATTATTCTTCGTCTTTATTTTCTTCGTCTTCTTTGTCTTCTTTGTCTTCACCAGCTACTTCAGGTTCTTCAGTTGCTGATTCACCTTCCATTGCTTCGATTTCTTCTTCAGAAGGTTCATCAGTTGGAGGAACTACTGTAACAACAGATTCTTCTGGATCGTTTTCAATTGTGAAATCACCAGATACTTTAATATCCCCAACTGAATAGCTATCATTTATTTGTAAATCAGTGATATCTACTTCAATTGATTCTGGGATATTTTCTGGAGTTGCTGTAACTTGTAAATCAAATAATGGTTGTTCAACTACGCCGCCTTCTTTAGCGCCAACTGCTTCACCAACTAATTGAACTGGTACTTCAACAGTACGTTCTTCAGTCATGTTAATAGCTAAGAAGTCGATATGAGTAATTTGGTTTTTAAGTGGATCAAATTGATAATCTGATACCATAACTTTAATTGTTTTAGAACCCACGCCTAAATCAATAACACCGTTACGTCCAACTTCACGGATGACTTTGATGAATTCAACTTCATCTACTTTAACTGAAGTGTTTTTAGTACCATAACCATAAACAACAGCAGGTACTTTACCTGTATTACGTAATTTTTTAAGGTCAGAACGAGTTTGTTTACCTTGACGAATGATTGACTTTAATGAAGCCATTCGTATTTCCACCTTTCATTTTCAAGTTGAAACAATAATAATATATTGTCTTAACTTCTCCTCACTTGCCCATCAATTTAAATATTGCTTGCAAGTGTTTATTTATTCGTTAAATCACGAACGAATAAATTATACATGTTTAAAAATAATAAGTCAAACTCATTTGTAAATTTTAGTCAAATAATACACTTACTGACTCACGTTCATATACACGAACAATAGCTTGTGCTATTAAACCAGCTACAGATAATTCTTTGATGTTTGATGGTTTTTGACTATCGTCAAGTAAGATTGAATTTGTAACAATAAGTTCTTTAATCGCTGAATTTTCAATACGTTCTTTTGCAGGACCTGAGAGTACAGGATGTGTACAACAAGCATATACATCTTTCGCACCTTTATCTTTTAATGCTTGAGCAGCTAAAGTAATTGTTCCTGCCGTATCAATAATGTCATCGATAATAATAGCTGTACGTCCTTCAATTTCACCAACGATATTCATCACTTCTGCCACGTTTGGTTTAGGACGACGTTTATCAATAATAGCAATCGGAGTTTTTAAAATGTCTGCTAATTTACGTGCGCGTGTTACCCCGCCATGATCCGGAGATACAACAACACATTCTTCTGGGTTGATGTTAGGATCATTTTCAAAATATTGTCCAATAATCGGTACGCCCATTAGGTGATCGATTGGAATATCGAAGAAACCTTGAATTTGTGGTGCATGTAAATCTAAAGCAATCATACGATTTGCACCAGCAGTTTCAATTAAATTTGCTACTAATTTTGCAGTAATTGGTTCACGACTACGCGCTTTTCTATCTTGGCGCGCATAACCATAATAAGGAACAACAATATTGATATTTGCTGCAGAGGCACGTTTACATGCGTCAATCATAATTAATAATTCCATTAAATGTAAGTTAACTGGATAAGAAGTCGGTTGAATGATAAATACATCACATCCACGAATACTTTCTTCAATATTAATTTGAATTTCACCGTCACTGAAGCGTTTAACAGAACATTTCCCTAATTCGATTCCTACACGATCAGCAACCTCTTGTGCTAATGGTTCATTTCCCTTTAAAGAAAAAATCTTTAAAGACGAATTTTTGTACTCATTATTTAACATTTATAGTCCTCCAATTTTTTACTTAGACAATACTATTATATAAAAATTCTAGCATTTTTACTATATTCCACTAAAAACTGACCAATAATATGTTTATTACGTATCACTCAACTTGGCATGATAGTAATACATTCAAAATTTTATATTTATATATTCATTTATTCCCTTTAACAGAAAAATGACACAGTCTTTTTGTATCTTATATTAATCTTTATTTTTTATTGTAACCTTCTTTGGTTACTTGACGTGCGCGTGCTAATGCTAAGCTTTCTTTAGGTATGTCATCTGTAATCGTCGATCCTGCTGCAATTAAAGCGCCATCTCCTACTGTTACAGGGGCAATCAAATTCGTGTTACAACCAATGAAAGCGTCTTTTCCAATGATTGTTTTAAATTTATTTACTCCATCATAATTAACAGTGATTGAACCACAACCAATATTTGTACGTTCACCAACTTCTGCATCGCCAATATAACTTAAGTGTGATACTTTTGCACCATCTTTTAATTCTGCTTTCTTAACTTCTACAAAGTTACCCACTTTAACTTCAGCACCTAGATTTGAACCAGGTCTTAATTGAGCAAATGGACCAACTTTGGTCTTATTTCCTACACTAGAATCATTGATGACTGATTGTATAATATGAACTTTATTGCCAATACGACTGTTGTTAATTTCTGAATATTGACCAACGTGTGTATCTTCACCAATGAATGTTTTTCCATTGATACGTACGCCTGGCTCAATAACAGTATCCATACCTATCTCTACATCTGGACCTATAAATGTAGTGATTGGATCAATGATTGTAACACCATTTCTCATATGATGATGATTAATACGATGTTGCAACGCTTTTTCAGCATGACTTAACATGATTCGATCATTTACACCCATAATTTCATCAAAGTCATCAGTATGATACACTTCTGCTTTTCCATTATCTTCTAAAATTAAAGTAACGACGTCAGGTAAATAATATTCACCCTGTGCATTATCATTTTTAACTTGTTTAAGTTTTTCGAATAACGTTTTATTATCAAATGCAAATATACCTGAGCTGATTTCATTGATGTCTTTTTGAGCATTTGTTGCATCTTTTTCTTCTACAATGCGATTAAGGTGATGATTTTGATCACGTACGATTCGCCCATACCCGAAAGGCGTCTGAGCTGTAGCCGATAAAACAGTAACTTGTGCTTGTGTTTCTTCATGGTGTGCAATTAAACGTTGTAAAGTTTCTGAAGTAATAAGTGGTGTATCTCCACATACTACTAATGTTGTACCTTCTTGAGTATGTAAATGTTCTTCTGCCATTTTAACTGCATGTGCAGTTCCTAATTGTTCATTTTGATAACTATATAATGACTGATTACCTAATGTCTCTTTTACTTGTTCTGCCCCGTGACCTACGATAGTGACGATTTGATTTACGCCCGCTTTTTTAACATTTGTCAGTACATGTTCAACCATTGGTTTACCAGCAACCTCATGTAACACTTTATATTTCTTTGATTTCATTCGTGTTCCTTTTCCAGCTGCTAATATGATTGCATTTCTTTGCATGAATAATAATCCTCCAATAAAATTTGCACTTCACAAGTAATTATAATTTAACTCAACTTATAGTTTCAAGATTTAACAAATTTTGTAAACAGAGTTTAATTATTTGCATCATACATTTAATTTTCAAAAAATATCGATAAAACAATAAAAATGGGCACGAAACAAAATTCAAGTTTGAATTTAGAGTTTCGTCCCCACGTCATTTAGCTTACATAATTAATAAAATAACCATTATCAAAAATATGATTTGATTTTTGTTATTTTAAGCTTCGTCTGATTCTTCTGTTACGTCTGATGAAGCATTTTTATCTGGAATCACTTCGTCAGTTTCATCATATACTTTCATCACAGCATCCTGTATTTCTTGTCTCATTTCTGAATTGATTGGATGTGCGATATCGCGGAATTCACCATCTGGTGTACGTTTGCTTGGCATAGCAACGAAAAGACCTGAGTTGCCTTCGATTACGCGTAAATCATGAATTACGAAAGCTTCGTCTAATGTGATAGAAACGAGTGCTTTCATTCTGCCATCTGTTTGTATTTTTCTAAGTCTTACATCTGTCACTTTCATGCAGTGAGCCCCCCTAGTATATATATCTTTGTGTGGTTAGAAGCATGACAATGTGTTAATTAAGTAAATTATATTCCTTTAACTTTACCTACTAATTCAATTTCAACTTTAACGTCTTTTGGTAGGCGAGACACTTCTACGCAACTTCGCGCAGGTTGATGCTCATTAAAGTAGCTACCATAAACTTCATTAATTTGTTGAAATTCATTCATATCAGAAATAAAAATAGTTGCTTTTACAACAGAGTTTAAATCAGAACCTGCTTCTTCAAGTACAACAGATAAATTTTCTAATACTTGTTTTGTTTGTTCTTTGACATCGCTACTTACGATGTTTCCTTCAGTATCTAATGGAATTTGTCCTGATGTGAATACTAAATTATTCACGACCATTGCATGAGAATATGGTCCTAACGCTTCAGGTGCTTTATTAGTATTAATTGTTTTCATGGTGTATAACTCCTTTTAAGAAAATTTAGACAAGATATTACCAGGTTCAACTTTAAATTCTTGATTATATTCGTCAACATCTGATAATTTGACTAAAGAAGTATAATCCTCAATCAATCTTTGTTTTACTTCTTTTGATTCTACTAGTACAGATACCCCTTTCACCTCTGCTTTAAACTCATTCATAAGATTCATTACACCATTTATTGAACCGCCTGCTCTCATAAAGTCATCTACAACTAACACATTTGAGTTTTCGGCTAATGTGCGTTTCGATAAGACCATCGTTTCAATTTTTCTTGATGAGCCTGAAACATAGTTAATGGAGACCGTAGAACCTTCAGTAACTTTATTGTCTTTTCTAATAACTACTACAGGTAAATTTAATACGTTTGCTACTGCATTGGCAAGTGATATCCCTTTCGTTGCGATAGTTACTACTGCATCTAGTTTCTCATCCATGTAAATACTAGCAATGAGTTTCCCTACTTTATTAAGTAATGATGGGTTACCAACTAAGTCCGATAAAAATAAATATCCACCTGGTAATAAGCGCTCTTTTTCTTGTAGCATCGTAATGATTTCTTCTATAATTTCGATTGCTTCTTCTTTGCTCATCATCGGCTTATAGGTTACACCGCCGCTTGCGCCAGCTGTTGTAATTACAGTTCCCAATTTTTCTTTTTGGAACGTATTTTTGATGATTTGAACGTCTTCACTAATCGATGACTTCGCTTGTTTAAATTTTTTCACAAAAAAAGTTAATGGAATTAACTGATTTGGATGGTTCATTAAATATTGTGTCATAAAGACAATACGTTCACTTCTTTTATACCTCATAAGTTCCAGCCTTTCTATCCTAATAATCTTACTAAATACACTTCGTTACAACAGCCATTTACAGCATTATATACTTTCTTTGCTTGGCTCTCCTTTTGAGCGAATGCATATACAGTAGGTCCACTCCCACTCATTAGTGCTCCATCAGCACCACAACGCAACATATTATTTTTAATTTTTTTAATTTCTGGATACATAGACATAGAAACGGTTTCTAAACGATTAGATAAACTCTTACACAATTTCATATAATCTCCCTGTCTAATCGCTTCTTCACACATTTCTGTATGTACATCATAATCCTCTTTTAAATTAAGTTCTTTAAAAATATCTGGAGAAGATATTCCAAGATTAGGTTTTGCTAATACCACCCATGCAGAAGGAGGTTTGTCTAGAAATTTAATTTTTTCGCCTCTCCCTTTACATATAGCAGTTTTATTATAGATGCAAAATGGAACATCTGTCCCAATTTGAAGGCCTAATTGGCTTAGTGTTTCTAAAGATGCGCCTAATTCATATAAACGATTAATTCCTCGCATCGTAGCAGCAGCATCAGCTGATCCCCCAGCTAATCCAGCAGAAACCGGAATATCTTTATCAATCGAAATCGTGACGCCTTGTTTAAGTTGATATGTTTCCATCATCAGTTTAGCTGCTTGGTAGGCGAGATTTTTATGATCATTAGTAACATAGTTATGTTCTATATCTACAACAATTTTATTATCATTTCTTTTCTGAAAAGACAATCTATCATTCAGATCTACTGTTGTCATTATCATAGCAATTTCATGGTAACCATCATTTCTTTTGAAAAGTGTATCGAGCGTCAAATTAATTTTGGCTGGTGCCGTTTCATATATCATTTTTCCGCCCTCTCTTCATCAATAGTATTAAAATGATTTTAACATAAAGACTTAAAATATTTGATAGTTACATTATAAATTATAATTAAAAGTTAATAAATTAGGAGATAAATGATCTTAATTTCAACTGCAAATCTTGATTTATTTAAATTATTATTTTATTAAAAGAGATTAAGAATTAAAAAGAGTGTTGAACTTAAACAGCCCAACACCCAATATGTTTTTAATGATAGAGTTTGTAGTACACTAAACAACTCTATATTTATATGTTCGAATTTAGTGTGCAACTACTTCTTGATGATTATCCTCTTCAAATGAAACTTGTACATTCTCTGTAAGAACATCCGTATATGTATACGACACTCTTTCAAAATTATGCTTATCTTGATCTAATTCAACAATAAATACTGAAGGATATGTCTCTTTTAACACTCCACAACGTTCGATTGTTTTTTTTCGACCACCGTTGGCTTTAAGTACAATACGATTTCCTAAATGACAATCAATAGAATTTTTGATGTCCAAAATTGATTTTGGCATATTGCTCCACCTCGCTACAGGTTACATAATATCACATTTTGAAGTAATATGTCAAATAAAATTTAAATTTTATCAAGGTAGCGACACTTTGTCAACAATTTAATTTTCTAATTCTGGGAAATTTTTCTTTTCTTCATACAATCGTGCAAAATCTTGTATAGAAAGGGTTTCTCCACGACGTTTAGGATCAATATTTGCGTTTTCTAACCATTGATGAATTTGTGATTTATATTTTTTACCATCTTTAAAGAAATTCTGATAGTTATTATTAATCGTTTTACGTCTTTGAGCAAAAGCAGCTTTTGCAAGTTTAAAGAAAGCTTGTTCATCGTCTACTGAAACAAGAGGTTCCTCTCTTTGCATCAATTTTACAACAATCGAGTCAACATTTGGTGGCGGCATAAACACTGATTTAGGGACAGTGAGTACTTTACTCGTTTCTGTGTAATATTGAGTCACAATAGATAAAGAACCATATGCTTTTGTACCTACTTCTGCATTTAAACGCTCTCCAACTTCTTTTTGCATCATCACTACATAACCATCAATGGGAATATCTTGTTGCATTAAATTAAGTAAAATCGGAGTCGTAATATAGTAAGGTAAATTCGCTACTACCATAATTTTATCGCAATCATTTAAATACGTGTTCACAGATGCAGCTATATCAGCTTTTAATATATCTTCATTTATAATTGTTACATTGTCGTAGGGATGAAGTGTTTCTTTTAAAACTGGAATTAGACGTTGATCGATTTCAAATGACAACACTTTTTTAGCACTTTTAGCGAGTTGTTCTGTTAATGAGCCCATACCAGGGCCCACTTCAATTACACCTGTCGACTTATCAATATGACTTGCATCAATAATTTTATGAATAATATTAACATCTACTAAGAAATTTTGACCTAAGCTTTTCTTAAAATTAAAGTCAAATTGATTTAATAGTTCTTTTGTTCTAGAAGGTGTAGCTATATCTTTTCTATCCATCTTTAATTATTCTCCTTATCCATTGATAATGCACGTCGTACGTCTTCTTCAGTATAACCAAAAGCATTTAATTTTTTTAGTAATTGTTTGCCATTAGAATGTCCAATATGCAATTTACGTCCAAGTATCTCTCTCTTACGTCTCGCATCTTTACCAATAATTAAACCTAAATCAATTAATACACTTTTATCTATCGACTCCTCTCCTTCTTCAAAAGGAGAACTCACATGCATTAAGGCTTTCTTTATATCTTCAGGATGTGTATGTTCTATCCCAATTTTTCCACGCTTATTTTTCGCTTTTTCACGATCGACATAGGCATGTTTAACTCCTGGTACGTGTTCAGTAATAATATTTCTAATTCTATCACCTGGAAAGTCAGGATCAGTTAATACAATCACGCCTCTTGTTTCTTGAGCATTCTGAATCACTGCTAACGTTTCTCTATTAATGGCACTTCCATTTGTTTCAATCGTATCACATTCCACAGCTGTTTTAACTCGTTCTGTGTCATCTCTGCCTTCGACAACGATAAATTCATTTATTCTCATATTCATTTACCATTACCTTTCACTTAATCTCATTTCTATTATAACGGTTATACTATAAAAAATGAGAAAGATGCACATATTATCGTCATTCACTATTAGATAGCATTACGATAGATGATGTTTTACATCTTTCTCATACTGAGGATTATTAATTTAAGTTAAATAATCTTTCTGCATTTTCTGTAGTTTGACGACATACCTCTTCGTATGTCATATCACGTAAATCTGCAATTTGTTGTGCAACAAGCGTGACACGTTCAGGTTCATTACGTTTTCCTCTATAAGGATGTGGAGATAAATAAGGTGCATCTGTTTCAACTAATAAGCGATCCATTGGAACATGTTTAGCGACCTCTTTAGGTTGTTTTGCATTTTTGAATGTGACTGGTCCGCCTAATGACACATAGAAATTAAGTTTATTAATAATGACATCTGCAATTTCAGGTGATGCACTAAAACTATGCATAATGCCTCCAACTTCTTCTGCATGTTCTTCCATTAAAATATCTACACAATCTTGAGTTGCTTCACGATTATGAATGACAATAGGTAACTTAACGCGTTTAGCTAAAGCAATTTGCTTTCTAAACACTTCTTTTTGAACATCAGCTGGAGATTTATCCCAATGATAATCTAATCCCATTTCTCCAATACCGATAATTTTAGGATGCTGAGCTAATGATTCAATCCATTCTAAACGTTCTTCAGTAAAATCTATTGCATCTACAGGATGCCAACCGATAATACCATAAATAAAGTCATATTCATCAATCAGTTCCATAGTACGTTCAATTGTCTTAGTATCAAATCCCACGACAAACATACGGTCAACGCCTGCTTCTCTTGCACGAGATATCACTTCACTTAAATCTTCATCATATTGTTCGTCATTTAAATGAACATGTGTATCTATTAACATTTTATCTCTCCTAACGGCTATATTTATTTTATAATTGCACCATTTGGAATTGCACTCGGTAAGCTTACTAACGTTAATACTTTATCTTTTTCAGCTGATAATATCATACCTTCAGATTTGTGCCCCATTAATTTTGCTGGCTTTAGGTTAGTTACAACAGCCACTTTTTTGCCAATAATATCTTCTGAACGATAGAATTTCGCAATACCTGAAACAATCTGACGTTGTTCTGCTCCTAAATCAACTTGTATTTTTAATAATTTATCTGATTTCGGTACATTTTCTGCATCAATAACAGTTGCAGCTTTAATTTCAACTTTATCAAAATCTTTAATATCAATTTGCGATTTACTTGGTACTTCTTCTTTATCATCTTCATTAGATTTAGGTGGTTGCATTGATTCTTTAATAAATGCAATTTCATCCTCTGAATCTAATCTTGGGAAGATTGGAGAAGGTTTTTCAGTAACCATAATTGGTTCTTGTAATGCACCATAATGCTCTAAACTTGATAATTCGTATAAATCTGAATTATTAATATTCAATTGTTTGAAAATTTCTTTAGGCGCATGTGTTAAGAATGGGCGCAATAATACAGTCGCAAAACGAATATTTTCAACTAAGTGTGCCATTACATTTCCTAACATATCTTTTTGACTTTCATCTTTAGCTAAAACCCATGGAGTGGTTTCATCGATATATTTATTTGTTCGACTTATTAACTTCCAAACTGTAGATAATGCTACTGAGAATTGGAAACTTTCCATATTGTCATGAAAGTTCTTCACAGTTTCAAGTGCTAATGCTTCCATATCTTCATCCAATTCATGTTTTGGTCCTTGATATGCAGGGAGCTCTCCTTGGAAATATTTATTAATCATAGAAATCGTACGGTTAACTAAGTTACCTAAATCATTTGCTAAGTCGAAATTAGTACGTTCAACAAATGCCTCCGGAGTAAATACGCCGTCAGATCCGAATGGTAATTCACGCATTAAGTAATAGCGTGTAGCATCTAAACCATAACGATCAATGAGAACATTAGGATCTACTACATTACCTTTAGATTTACTCATTTTTCCATCTTTCATTAAAATCCATCCGTGCGCGAATACTTTTTTCGGTAAAGGTAAATCAAGAGCCATAAGTAAGATAGGCCAAATAATAGAATGGAAACGAACAATTTCTTTTGCCATTAAATGTACATCTGCTGGCCAATATTTTTGGAATAATGAATCATCATCTGATAAATATCCAAGAGAAGAAATATAGTTTACTAAAGCATCAATCCATACATAAACTACATGTTTAGGGTTAGATGGAACTCTTACCCCCCAATCAAATGACGTACGTGAAACTGCTAAGTCTTCTAATCCTGGTTTAATAAAGTTATTAATCATTTCATTTTTTCTAGATGGAGGTTGAATAAAATCAGGATTAGCATCGTAAAATTCTAATAAACGATCTGTATATTTATTAATATTAAAGAAATAACTTTCTTCTTTAACTAATTCAACTTCATGTCCAGAATCTGGACTTTTACCACCTGCGATTTTACCATTTTCGTAAACAGGGTCTACAAGTTGAGATTCAGTATAATACGTTTCATCAGGGACAGAATACCATCCCTCATATTCACCAAGATAAATATCACCTTGTTTTAATAAACGTTCAAATACTTTTTCTACCACTTGTTTATGACGTTCTTCTGTAGTTCTAATAAAATCATCATTTGAGATTTCCAATTTAGCCCATAAACGTTTGATTCCAGCAATCATTTCATCTAAATACTCTAATTCTGTTTTTCCTGCTTTTTGCGCTTTTTCTTGGATTTTTTGACCATGTTCGTCTGTACCTGTAAGATAACGAACATCATATCCTTGCATACGTTTATATCGTGCAATTACATCACCAGCAACTGTAGAATATGCGTGACCGATATGCAGATTACCACTAGGATAATAAATAGGGGTTGTAATATAAAATGTTTCTTTCGCCATCAGTAGTCCTCCCTTTCGTTCATGTCTTAATGACTAGTTCACTTTAAATTTTATCTAAATTTTTAATTATTTTCTAATGAATATTTAATATAACGTTTGTGACGACACATCATCATAAAACATCTATCTTATTCATTATAACCCATATAGAATATACATTGTCGTATCTTATTAACATTACCATAAATTAATATTTTATGGTATTTTTCTATCACTATGATACAAGTTTTTATTAATTTTACGATTTAATATTATGATAAATATCATAAATCTCACTTGTTTTCATCTGTCGTTCTTCTGCGACTACTTTTATCGCTTTCTTAGGTTTTAAATTTTGAGTCTCAATATAATGATTAACATGATCTATAATCGTTACATCTTCAAACCATTGCTTTGTTTCTTGAGCTTTGGCCCCCTCAATTAAAATCACAAATTCTCCCTTTTGTGGAATCTCTTGATTTTCAATTGCTTCTAATAATTGTGATACTTCAAACATAACCACTTGTTCAAATTTTTTAGTAAGTTCACGACCTACTGCTACACGTCTTTTTGCATCTACTTTAATAATCGCTTTTAGTGTATCAATCACTCTAAATGGAGACTCATAAATGATTAAAGTACTATCTTGATACATTCGTTGAGATAAAATATTCACTTTTTCTTTTTCTTTTCGTGGCAAGAAGCCTAAAAAAGTATATGTAAATGAAGGTAAACCACTTGCCATTAGTGCAGTTAATCCTGCATTAGGTCCTGGAATGGTTTCTACAGCAATGTTATGTTTATGTGCTTCAACAACAAGTTCATATCCTGGATCGCTAATTAACGGCAACCCTGCATCTGATACAAGCGCAATATTATTTTCTTCTTTAAGTAATTGAATTAAATAATCTGTCTGTTGCTCTTTATTATGTTCATGATATGATTTTAATGGAGTAGTAATATCATAGTGGTTACATAACTTTTTAGTTACTCTCGTATCTTCACACGCAATGATATCTACCTGTTTTAACGTTTCGATTGCTCGAAATGTAATGTCACTTAAATTACCTATCGGTGTCCCTACTAAGTATAAAGTTGCCATATTATCCCTCCTCAATCAATTTTAGTTTTCTTTGTCTTGTAAATGTCTTAATTTCATATTCTCTACGTAAAGCTTCTGATTTTGTCTCGTACATTTCTTGATATACTAACACTACCGGACGTCTTATTTTTGTATATTTAGCACCTTTCCCAGCATTGTGTTTATTTATACGTGCCTCAATATTATTCGTATACCCTGTATATAAACTGTTATCACTGCAACGTACGATATATACAAAGTGACTACCCATAATAAACCTCTTTCATTTGCTCACTATATTCGCCATTTTCATTGTAAATATAAAATGGTGGTGCAATCTCTAGACCTTGATTACCATTTTTTCTTCCTTCAACAACAATAGTGACTGCTGATTTACCATGCTTACTATAAATAAATACAATACGTTTAGGTTCGATATTAGCTTGTCTCATTTCAGTTAATACATCCATAAGTCGTTCAGCACGATGAACCATAACTAGACGTCCACCCTGTTTTAATAAATGCCGTGCTGCAAACATGCAATCTTCTAAACTACACATAATTTCATGTCGTGCTATTTTATGTGCTTCTTTTTGGTGTTGATGAAGTTGATTACGTTTAAAGTAAGGCGGGTTACAGGTTATTAATGTAAACTGAGAGGGTTTAAACGTTTGATACACATCTTTTAAATCCATATTATGCATAGATAAACGCTCTTCT
This sequence comes from Staphylococcus sp. SUC_1.2, assembly GCF_026222585.1. Taxonomy (NCBI): domain Bacteria; kingdom Bacillati; phylum Bacillota; class Bacilli; order Caryophanales; family Staphylococcaceae; genus Staphylococcus; species Staphylococcus sp. SUC_1.2. Next base: position 12,957 of record NZ_JANJPM010000038.1, read on the forward strand.
AATCGATTATATTTAAAGCTTCGTTGAGCCATGTCTGCCAACTGTTCTTGAATTTCAATACTTTCTATTTTTTGATGACTTTTTGCAGATAATAATAAAGCAATAACACCATTTCCGGCACACAAGTCTAGAATGCTATCATTTTTTCGTACTTTAGTAAAATGTGCTAATAAAAGTGCATCAGTAGAAAAAGAAAACACCTCATCATTTTGAATGATTTTTAAGTTCTCCTTAATTAAATCATCTAATCTTTCTTGTTCCTTCAACATATATGTTATCTCCTAAAAAAGAGATGTATCACAACACAAAATCTGAAATTTTATTGTGTTGAAATTCATCTCTCCTAAAAATTAAAATTATACCATCCATTTATCATTCTTTGTTATGGATTTAACTATTTAAAACATTCATGCATAATAAACAATCTTCACCATAACGATGTTTACCAAATAATTCGCCATTACAAATATGAAAACCTTCACTATACAAAACAGCTAAATTGTCTTTACTTGGTAAAGGTTTTTTTACATTTTTAATTGCACTTTTAAAGTCATTTTCATTTGATTTTTTATTATGTTGACTTTCACTATTGACTTTTGTTGATTCAACATCTTGTTCACTTTTAGCCATTAGCGCTTTTAAATTATCGTTTTCTACTTGTAACGTTACATTTTCTTCTATCAATTGAATAGCTAAAGATTTAAGTTCAGTCATCTCTTGAGTTAATACATTAACGTTACTTTCTAATTTTACAATTTTTTCGAATAAATCATTGCGATTCAAAAGAAAGACACTCTCCTTAATTAAATGTAGCTAATTCCTCCATTTTATATTCTAAAGGTTGCTCTAAACCATCAATCTTCACTTGCATCGAAATATCTAATATATTTAATCCTACAACTTGTCCAGTACCTTCCGGTGTATGAATTTCATCGCCTACATCTGGTAATTGTGCACGAGCTTCCTCATAATAATCATTTTCATATTTAAGACAACACATTAAACGTCCACATGCACCAGAAATTTTAGTTGGATTTAATGATAAATTTTGATCTTTTGCCATTTTGATAGATACCGGTTGAAAATCTCCTAAAAATGTTGAACAACATAATGAACGTCCACACGGTCCAATTCCACCTAGTAGTTTTGCTTCATCACGAACGCCAATTTGTCTAAGTTCAATACGTGTTCTTAAATTTTGAGCTAATACTTTCACTAACTTTCTAAAATCGATACGATCATCAGCAGTAAAATTAAAAATGACTTTCGATTTATCTAAAGTATACTCACAATTCACTAAGCGCATATCTAAGTCTTGATCTTTCACTAACTGTTTACATAAAATTAGTGCTTGCTCTGCATCTTCTTCATTTTGATTGTATTGTTGTATATCTTCTTCAGTTGCAATACGTAGAATATCTTTTAACGGTAATGTCACATCTTCATCATTTACACATTTTGAAGCTAACTTTACTATACCTATTTCAATGCCTCGTTTAGATTCGACTACAACCCAGTCTTCACTGTCTAATTTTAAATCATTCGGCGCATAATATTCCAATTTACCTGCTTTTTGAAATTGCACACCTACTACATTTGGCATTTAACTCACACCTTTAATTACGATTTGTTCAAATACGAGCATCGGATTCACATTCTGTATCAATTTTTTATGTGCTTCTGTAATTTGATCATACATTAATATCATTTGATTAAGTGTTAATCGTGTTGTGTATTCCTTAATTAGTGGTTTAAGATCAGTAAAAATGAAATTGTTCTCAATTCCGACTTTAGCATGCATCATATCTTCAAAAAAAGCATTGATAACAGACAAAGTAAGAAGTTGTAGTTTTCGATTTTTAGCATTTTTTAACACATCAATAACACCAATCAAGGCCATTGGTTTATTTGTTAATAATAATTCGCACCAATGAACGATTACTTTTCTTAATTCAATTAAATCATACTCTTCATTAAGGTCTTTGGCTACCTCAATTTGTGTCGTATATGAACTTAACATTTCAGCAATAGCCCGATTCATACCATTATCAACAAGTTTATCGATAAAATGCGATTTGTCACTCGGTTTAAAATACATATGTTGACATCTAGAGTGAATCGTATTTAATATTTGTTCTGGTTTAGTAGAAATTAAAATTGCAATAGTATTTTCTGGAGGTTCCTCTAAAAATTTTAAGATACTATTTTCACCTTGAACTGTTAACTTTTCAAAGTCTTCTATGATATAAACTTTATATGTACCTTCAATAGGTAATTGGTTCATTTGGCGTACAAGTTGTTCAATTTGTTCTTTTTTTATAGTAGATTCTTCAGAGGATATATATGTAAAATCAGGATGATTAAAATTACGCAATTTCAACTCACATTGTTCATTTCCATTACAAAGAATAAGTTGTGCAAATTCCATTGCTACATGTTTCATTGATTGTGCATCATCACCTTCAAATAAATAGGCATGTGATAATTTATTCGAATGAAACGCATTAGCTAATTTTTGTAATTCCTCCATATTTGCATACTCCCTATTCATAGTTCATTTTAAAATTATATCATTAAATTTTTCAGTCGCATTTATCATTTAGCAATTAATTATGATGTATATGATAAAGAGCCGATAACATAAAAAATATGTTTCAGGCTCTTTGAAAATTATCTTTTAAAACTTTATTTAATTGTTAAATTAAGCTTAGAATCTGTGGAATTTTTCTACTGGCATTACAAATACTGTAGCGCCTCCAACTTCAACTTCAACAGGATAAGGTATGTAAGAGTCTGCACTACCACCCATTGGCGTCATTGGTGAAACAAGTTGATCTCTATTACCACACGTATTATCAATGACGGTTAACGCTTCATCAACACGTTCATCATCTACACCACATAAGAATGTTGTATTTCCTGCTCTTAAGAAGCCACCAGTTGTTGCTAGTTTAGTAGCTCTAAAATTGTTTTTTACGAGTTGGTCTGAAAGTTCTTGACTATCTTGATCTTGAACGATCGCTATAATCATTTTCATTTTAATACACCTCTACATATTATTATATCATAAGTTTTTTAAGTAACTTAAAATGATCTCATACGTATCACTTACGACACTTTCGATGTTTTGTGTAGCATCAACTACTTTAAAACGCTCAGGATTAGTTTTAATTAATGTTTTATATCCCTCAATTACTTTTTGATGAAAAGTTAGTGTTTCTTTATCTAATCGATTCTGACTTCTTTGATTTTTTAGTATTCGTTCTCTCCCCACTTCAGCATCAATATCAAGATAAATTGTTAAATCTGGATAAAGTCCATTAATTGCAAATTCATTTATTTTTTTAACTTCTTCTATACCTATACCCCGTGCATGCCCTTGATATGCTAAAGAACTGTCAATATATCGATCACATAAAACTACTTTATTATTTTTTAAAGCGGGTATCACTTTTTCAACCAAATGTTCTCTTCTAGATGCTGCAAATAACAATGCTTCTGTACGTATATCAATATTTTCACCATCTAGTAAGATATTACGTATTTCTTCCCCCGTAGATACTCCACCTGGTTCTCTAGTAGAAATAACATTATAATTTTCAGATAACAACTTATTAATCTGATTTAACACTGTAGTTTTCCCAGAACCTTCAGGCCCTTCAAACGTTATAAATGCAGCCATATTATTCATCCTTAACTAATATTTTATCGTTTTTAATACCTTCAACACGTACACTATGTGAAAGATAATATTGCATCAATTTTATCATATTTTTAGTCACTTTTTCTCCTTTCCAAAACACAGGAATTCCAGGAGGATAAGGCACAATATGTTGAGCTAATACTTTATCTTGTGCTTTATTAATATTTATCCAATATGCATGATTAATATACTTTGATACATAAACACTTTTTTCTAGCGGCAATAAAACCGGCTCTAGCTTTTCTTTTGCTTTTTTAGGTAATTTTATAGTTTTTATTCTATGCAGTAATGTTTCGAAAGGATATCTATCATTAAAATGCCACAATGGTAAGACAATGAGTATTTGATAATCATCAGCTAATTCAATATAAATATGATTCTTTTCAAAATAACGTTGTACTTCAAAACCCGTATGCCCATTTGCTCGAACAATAAGCTTTAATGGATCCTCGACTTCAATAACTTCAAAATGCTGTTGTCTTAACGTTTCAATAAATTGTTTTCTTTTTTCGAAAAAGAGACTACTGTCATAAGAATTATAAAATTGATGCGCTAGTTCAATGCTCGACATTACTAAATAAGATGGACTAGAAGTTTGAAAAATACCTAAATATTTAATAACTTCATCTTTCAAAGGTGCATTTTTATGAATAAATAATACTGATCCCATAGTAAGCGTAGGCAAAGTTTTGTGATACGATTGAACAACATAGTCAGCTTCTGATTCTAAAGCTGATTTAGGAAAGTGTTTCAAATTAAAATGGGCACCATGAGCCTCATCAATTAAAACAGGTATATTGTAATCGTGAAATTGTTTAACACACTGATTGATATCAAAGCATTCTCCATAATAATTTGGATAAGTAACGACAGCGAGTTTTTGATGTCGTAACATTTTAGTATCAATCAAAGGCGCTAAATACTGGTAACTTTTATCACTTCTGTACATAGGCAAAATATCTGCAGACTGTTGAGTTAAATCTAAAGCATTAAAAACTGATTTATGTACATTACGGCTAATTAGATAACGACCTTTTATATGAGTAAATGCTTGTATAACTGATAAAATGCCTGAAGTTGTACCATTAACTAAATAATAAGCATCATAATTAGGATGCTTATTCACACGATTCATACTTTCTAAAATAGTATCTTCTGGATGATGTAAATCATCTAGACCCGTGATTTCAGTCATATCCATTTTCAAAGATAATGCATCTAAATAACCGATAGTCATATTTTTATGTCCTGGAACATGTAATGAGATAGCATGATGATGAATTAAATCATCAAGTTTTTGAGTGATAGGTAATTTCAATTAAGTCCTCTCCTCATATATCTTTAAATATCTCCTATTTTAATAGATAATTTAAAAAAATAAAAGAAACGCTACAACTTCTGTTGTTTGATCTCTTCTCAATTCATTAGCTCCAAGCACTTTT